>JANLUJ010000221.1:0-2307 GCA_031363425.1 Pirellula sp. | reverse complement strand
TGCTAGCATTTTCCGCGGGGGCGGCGCAGGTTTGAAAAAAACGTCTGCCGCTTGAGAGCCAGCGGGAACGGGCAATACCTCGAACCACAACAACCGCAGGGCAGCGTTTGAACGCACATTTCAGTTATATCACAAACCCGGAATCACTCCATCAGCTTTGTCAAAAGATAGCTGCTCAGAAGCTTGTCGCGTTTGATACGGAATTCGTGGCTGAGGATTCCTATCGACCTGAACTTTGCCTTGTGCAAGTGGCAACCGAAGATGAAATCGCTATCATCGACCCTTATACTTGCACCGAACTCGGCCCGTTCTGGGAAACGTTGATCGAACCGGAAACCACAGTGATCGTGCACGCGGGTCGAGAAGAGACATTGTTCTGTTATCGTGCGACCAAGAAGTTGATTCCAAAACTTTTCGACATCCAAATCGCGGCGGCTTTTCTGGGCTTTGAATATCCAGCGTCCTACGGAAATTTGGTCCATCGATTCACGGGCAAGGTGCTCGACAAAGAAGAGACCAGGTCCGATTGGCGAAATCGTCCATTGTCAAATCAACAGCTACAGTATGCAGCTCAGGACGTTCGCGATTTACCGCGTCTATACCGATCGCTAAGCCAGCAATTGACCAAGCAAGATCGGCTTTCATGGCTGGATGAGGAGACAAGACGCCGACAGGAAGAACTTGCCGAGTTTGAGTCAAATGAAAGCTGGTTTCGAATCAGTGGCATCCAAGCCCTTTCGGGAAACTCGTTGTCCATTGTTCGCAGTCTCTGGAATTGGCGTGATCTCAAGGCGAAAGAACGCGATGTTCCACCTCGCAAAATCCTTCGCGATGATTTGTTGGTTGAGTTAGCTCGGCGGGGAACTTCGGATGTTCGGCGGATGACCTCGCTTCGCGGCATGGAGCACCGACACACCAAGCAGTATTTACCCGAGCTTTCCAAAGCCATTGAAGATTCGCTTTCTCAGCCAGCTCCAACTTGGCCCAAAAAACAACGCTACGGCAAGGGACAACCTGCCGGCATGCTTACTCAGTTTTTGTCTGCGGCGCTGGCGTACATTTGTCGAACCAAGCGAATTGCTCCTGCCATTGTCGCAACCTCAGATGACTTGCGGGACTTTGTGAAGTATCGATTGGACCCGAAATGCGATGATGCTCCGCCACCGAGTTTGACGCTTGGCTGGCGAGCCGAAATAATCGGCAAGGAGCTTGACGAGCTATTGGCTGGCCGACTGGGAATGGTCTTGGACAATCCAACGAGTGAAATGCCTATCAAATTTTGCCGTCCAACGGAGTTGTAATCTGGGGTGAGCTAGCTGGGCTTCTTTCCCCCTTTGTTCATTGAGCTGTCTGCAAACATTTCATACGCAATCGAAAGCGAGATAAAATGAAGATCGTTCGTTACGAAAACTCGGCTGGCACTACTTCCTTTGGTCGTCGTCACGACAATGGAACGACAACACGCGTTGAGGGCGACATTCTTGGCTCGTTTAGGGATTCAGGCGAAGTAGTCACTCCTGCCAAAATACTCGCTCCGATCGAGCCTCGCGATATCATTTGTATCGGACTCAACTATCGCAAGCACGCTGCCGAAGGTAACAAGCCCATTCCAGAGTACCCGGTAGTATTCATGAAGAACCTAGGTACCTTGCAAAACCCAGGTGACCCGATAATCCTACCGAGGCAATTGCGAAGCGACGAAGTTGACTACGAATGCGAATTGGCTGTTGTGATCGGACGCGAGTGCTACAACGTATCGAAAGCCCAGGCTCTGGACTATGTCTTGGGCTACACCTGCGCAAACGATGTCAGCGCTCGGGATTGGCAGATTGGAAAAGGGGGCAGTCAATGGTGCCGGGGAAAGACGTTTGCTACATTTTGCCCAATCGGACCTTGGATCGTCACACCAGATGAGATCCCCGATCCAAACTCGCTACCGATCAAGACAATTCTTAACGGTCAGACGATGCAGGACTGGAACACGAACGACATGATTTTCGATGTACCGACATTGATAGAATTCCTGAGTGGCAGCACACGTTTATTGCCAGGCACCGTCATCTTGACTGGGACGCCACACGGAGTTGGTGCGGCTCGAAAGCCACCGGTATTTCTTCAAGCGGGAGACACTGTAACCATCGAGATCGGAAGCATCGGGTCCTTGACGAATCCGGTCATTGACGAAGCATGATTGGGCAGTAGGAATTGATTGGGTTGTTTTGCGCCAACTCCGTGGGTAGCCAAAAAGCCCGAACGATCCACCGGTCTAGGAGGTTGTACAGCTTTAGAACGCCCCAATGGGCTTGC
>JANLUJ010000216.1:0-5008 GCA_031363425.1 Pirellula sp. | reverse complement strand
CGCTAGCCGATCAATGCCCAAGAAATCGGCTAGCGCCTCAGGCTCAAATTTACAAATACGGTACTTTTCTCTCTGCCGCTCACCTAAAGCAATTTCTATGACAGGGGACGGAACTATGAATCGACTTTCAAATGTATTCGCTGGTTGGAAACGCAACAGGCCTACCGCATTGAAATCGGCGAGCCAAGGGCGTCGAAAAAGTACTCGCGGTTGTCGCTTTGAGTCATTGGAAACGCGACAATTGTTTGCGATTGCACCCCTCGCGCACCTTGGCGACCTATCGACGCTTCTTATTCCGACGGGAACCACCCCTGTCCATTTCTTTGCTGACTACCGAGAGTCTCCTCACAATGACGAACTTGGATATTTCTTCGTGGACGGGCCCGACGGCCGCATCACCAAACGCGTTGACTCGGATCCCTTTGGAACACCACTCTTAAGTACCGATGGAAAACCGCAATATATGCGACCAGGTGATCTTGGCTATTCCAATGCGGCACTTGCCGCGAATAACTCCGATGTTGTGTTTGCGACGGGCGAGATTGGAAACCTTTCCAAAGGGGACAAGATCCTAGATGTTTACGGGGATTTTTACATCGCCTTCTACCTAGTCCAAGGCAAGTCAACGCAGGCGTGGAGGGACGCACCCGTCGCCAGCAAACCTAACGTCTGGTTCTCGATTGGGGATGCCAATGCGGACGGTTATGAGCACTTCCAATCCACACAGCGTCGAGACTCGTTTTATCGACAAGGCTTGCTTCAATACAAAGTAGAAGACTCGAACTTAGAACTAGCAAAACGCAAAGTTGCGGGGAATGATTCCGACTTAAATGACTTTGTCTTCTCAGTAAACATCGTCCCGTATGCTTATTCGGACGACTATTCGGTGTTCAATGCAGGGGCCGACTTCACGGGTACTCCACAACCATTGAAGCTCAACCAAAACGCAGGATTACTTTGGAACGACTACCTGCCTTCCAACCCGTATCGGAAGCCTGTCGTAACGCATGTCAGTTTGGATGGTGAAACCTGGAGCACAGTGACCGACACACGTCGAAATAGCATCGTGCTCAACAATGCAGCCCTTCACGGAACGCTAACGGTCTTCCCGAACGGATCAATCGATTTCAAACCCAACATTACCGACATATGGTGGAAGACCGCGCCCGTTGATTCGGAAGCAGAACCTGATCCCATCGAATTTCAAACAGAATCTCCGATGGCATCGACACTGCCGAGGCGTACGTGAGTATTACTCATGGGTTTTATCAAAAGGGCGGGCATGTCGACAACCGTCAGCAAGGCAAAAAGATGTACCTACTAGCCGGCGGTGGCGATTCCACTCCGTTTCAGGAAGGCCGAAAGAGGTTCTTTCAAGAAGGTGGTAACGGCCAAGATATTCTCTTGATCTCACAAGGTGTAGAACAGCGAGAATTGGTGAACTTTGTTTTCGACTTCTACGCAGACGGCAAGAGCCGCTCTGTTACATCTTTGAACATCACTACCCGAGAGCAAGCAAATGACCCCCGAATGTCGAAGATCGTGAATGGGGCCGATGCGATTTGGTTCGGTGGCGGGGCTCAGTCTTTTTATCAATCGATTTGGGAGGGGACAGCCCTCTTTGGTGCGCTAGCCCATGCAGCCGCAAGCAATGTTGCAATCGGCGGTACGAGCGCAGGCATGGCCATCTTGGGGCAAGCGGCATATATTGAGTTGCCTTGGGATTCGGTTAAGAGTCGCTTTGCAACTCAAGCTCCATTGGATCCTCGTGTCAACATTATGTATCAAGGGGGCCAGCTGCCTTTTGCTGCATTGTCAAATGGAAGCAATGCCCCGCTGAACAATTTTATTACCGATACGCATTTCGGTTCGCGAGATCGGATGGGTCGGCTAGTGGCCTTTGCCGCGAAGTCCAATATGCGTGGGCTAGGAGTGGACGAAGAAACGGCTGTATTGATCGAACGCGTCGGCAACAATTGGAAATGGAGTACGTATGGGACCGGAAGTGTCTACATCGTGACGCCATCATCCAACAGCGTGAGACCCAAGTACCAAGACAATCTTCGGCTAACGTACGGGCCAATGAATGTTTATCGACTCGGACCTGGCACTCGGAACTTAACGGACGTCTTCAATGGTGGACCAAGTTACCGAATTTGGGTGACAACCGGAACTGTGTATACCACCGAAAACGGTGGCAGTCTTTACTAGCAAGCTTTGCCATTGTGGCATGATTGTGTAGGCCGTGATTTCGGGGCAAAACCTACGTTAGGTCGCATGAAGATCGAACCGTAGCACTGCCCCGACACAAGGACATATGGATCAATTCATTCCTCTTTTTTCTAAAGCGACCGGTAGTTCGAAAGTACTAACTTCGGGATTCCCATCAATGCAATTTCTCCAAATCAACTCACTGAACGTATCGAAAACAACTGCCGTTTGCCTGTTTTTTTTGGCGTTGGTCAACGCCCTTCCCCTTTGCTTGGCCGGCGACAGAGAAGAGCTTGCGGCCGTCAATGCGTTGATTGCCATCATCGAAAGCGGCAACACAGGTCATGCGAACGAAGGGGAGGAGCATTTCAAGTCCATCCCTGCCGCATCGAATTCAAAACCAATTGCCGCATACACTCTTGCCTTAGTGCAAATTCGTGAACATCAGTTCTCTCAAGCCTGGAAAACTTTAACAGCACCTTTGAAAAACTTAGGGCCTATTCCTGACTCGATCAAACTCGGTAATGAAAAGCTCAAACTATGGCTACTACTAGAAGCAGGCGCACAAGAGAAAGCCGAACCTCAATTCAAACGATTCGTGACCATGTCGCTTGGTGCCGACTCGGCAACTGGAGAACAAACAGCCAATTGTGGCTTTCTCGGTGGTGTCGTGGGAATGCTCAAGACAGACGAGGCTTCCTCTTGCGTACCATCATCAACTTTAGAAAAAGCCAAAGAGCTACTGCTGACGAAAGTCGACTCCAAGAATGCAAAAACAGAATTGGAGGCACAGCTTGCTGAAACAAGCAAATGGGGAGCTGAATTATCCTCTCTGGTTAGCAAATTCGAAAGCATGGGGACGGACAAGGCAGACGAGCAAAACAGTTCAACACAAGCCATATTCGAGCAAACAAAACAGGAGCAGCTGAAGCTGCGAGGTGATTTGAAGTCCGCCGGGGGTGGCAAAAGAGACTTGGAGGAAAAACGCAAGAAGCTGATTAAAGCAAGAAACATTACTCTTCAAGAGATGAACAAAGAAACAATTGGCAAGCCCGTTCAGCCCGTTGCCCCTGCCCCGCTTCCGCGCGCGCCATCCCCACCAAAAGGCAGTAACCAAGTCGATCCAAAAACTCTGGCAGCGAGATATGTGCCGCCGACTGACGATGCAGTAAAGCACTATGAAGTCGCTCAACAGAACTATAGTCTTCTAGCAACAGCTTGGTCCAATTACCAAAGTGCATTTCGGCAATACCCTGCCAAGCTCCAGCTTTGGGAAAAGCAGGATGCTGACCGTCGAGCAGCATTGCAGGCTCAAAAGCAAGCATTGGAAAATGATATTGCTTCCATTGAGCAACAAATCAAAGACATGCTGGATGGTATTAAACAAGGTGTCGGAAAAGACTTGAAACAAACGGGAGAACAGATAGACCAGCTGGAGCGATTGGCGGCGATCTCGCGATTTGCGTTCAAACATGTAGCCTCGAACGAGCCTAAATCAAAACATTTGATTCGCCCGTCCAATTTCCAATTGCTTGACTACGAGTCTGAATGCATTCGCCTGCGAAAGCTCCTCCGCTAACCGTCTTTGGTAGCTCTCAAGCGATTTTTTGTAGATCGATTAGCGTCTTCAGGCATGTGCTTTGCAAACCTTCGGGTTGAGCCGAAGGCCGACTTGAAACAGTTCTATTCTTTTCTATTCTTATTGTCGGGCTTTTAAGGCGAATGGGCATATCAGTTTACCGGGAGCGTGAGACCCAAGTACCAAGACAATGTTTGGCTAACGTATGGACCAATGAATGTTTATCGACTCGGACCTGGCACTCGGAACTTAACTGACGTCTTCAATGGAAGACCGAGTTACCGAATTTGGGTGACAACCGGAACTGTGTATACCACCGAAAACGGTGGAAGCCTTTACTAGCAAGCTTTGCCAGTCGGGCACTGTCTACAAGAAAAGTGCCTTGATTTCCTTTTTGACGACTTTCCCCATGGCGTTTCGAGGCAGCTCGGCAAGGACCTTGACGAGCTTTGGGATTTTGTAAGGAGACATTCGATCGCGACACCATTTCCGCAAGGATTCCACGGATATGGATTCATTGCTGCGGGGCACGACCGCTAGAGCAACCATCTCTCCCCAGGTCTCGTCAGGAACACCGACGACAGCGCATTGAAGGACCGATGGATGCTGAAGCAATACCTCTTCGATCTCCAAAGCCGACAGTTTGTAGCCGCCAGACTTGATGATATCGACAGACAATCGCCCCATAATGCGATAGTAACCGCGTTCGAGTACAGCCATATCACCTGTCCGGAACCAGCCGTCATCGAATGACGCCGCGGTTGCATCAGGCCTATCCCAGTATTCGCAAAAAACGGCCGGCCCACGAACTTGAATTTCGCCAGGCTCCTCTTCCTCTAAAACTACCAATCCAGCCTCACTCATGAGCCGAACTTCGACTCCAGGTAGTGGCTCTCCGACCGAACCTGGCCGACGTTCGTAATTGAGCGGATTGGAGATTGCCATTCCAATTTCGGTCATTCCATAACGTTCGAGCAACTCCTGCCCAGTGATATCCGTCCATTGCTTATGTACACTCGCAGGTAACGCGGCCGAACCCGAGATCATTAGTCGCATTGCCGCGAAGCCATCGATCCAGGCTTGTCGCTGCGGCGGATCGGTTGCTTCAAGCTCCTGTATTAGTTTGAAATAGATGGTTGGAACAGCCATAAACAGTGAATACCGATTTTCTGCGATGCGTGGCAAGATTTGTGTCATATCGAAGCCGGCAAATGCATC
>JANLUJ010000205.1:0-1284 GCA_031363425.1 Pirellula sp. | reverse complement strand
TCTGCAGCACGATTGCCGGCACATGTCGCAGCGCACGAATTCGATGAGGCGGCATAGAGCGTAGACATGGGTTGTCGGTATCGGTTTACCAACTTCGTTCCACTGCCTGCCTTGCAGCTTCCATCAGAACATCCGCCGCTTGAGCAATTTCCACAACCTGGCCCCGCAGCCTGAGCGTGCAAATTGCATTTGCCGTCGAAGCATTTGCACTGCATATCAACGTGCTGGGAAATTCTGGCGGCGATCGCGGCGCGTTCGCATGCATAGCCGTTCCACAGGTTTGGGCTCCAATCGTTGCAACTCATATAAGACGCAAGTTGGGAGTGGCTCGGTCCTGGGGCAGAATCTCGAAAGGCAAAATTCGGGGTAGGGTTATTTTGTTTAGTCACCAGCTGAGTCGCGGTGGCGTCCCCCAATTCAGAGTCTTCATGCACTTCCGCAGCACCGCTCTGTTGTGATGAGTTGGTGCCGCTTGTTGCGCGAACTCGACGGTCCGAAGAAGACTGTGCTTGAATTTGAGAAGCGATAGCCAATAGAAAGGCTGCTGCGTGCATCATGCGTCGCATGGTTTTTACCCTGTAGAAAGTCGTCCGTGATAAATCCATTCAAATAGCGAAAATGGGCGATGGCGAATTGACCTATGCCGTGGCAACGTTTAGCCACTTTCACCGTGAGACTTAGTCGCGGCGGAGTTCGCACAATCGATCGCCCATGATCGACAGGCAAAGATTGCACTCAAATAAATGGTTGGCAAATTAACATGCAACTTTTTTTTCTTAACAGTCGAACTACTGTTCGGGAAACGTTGGTTCGGTCAGCTTTTCGGATCGGATCGATTTTCTGTGCAAGTAGGTTTGAAGATAGAAGTTATTTCCAATTTCGCTTAGGTTTTGAAGCCAGAGCTGGTCGACCGAGATACCACACGTCGGTCGCATCTGCCAGATGCGACGTAGATGACACAGCCAATGATTTCGTTGACGAAAATGCTTCACAGCATGGTCCCCCAGACATCCGACCGCATCGAAAGAGTGACCTGTGGAAGTAGAATATGCCAAACGACCTTGCATTCCTTGCAGAATTCGGCAGAATACGATTAATTGGAGAGGTGGCTGAGTGGTCGAAAGCACCGGATTGCTAATTCGGCGTAGGAAGAAATTCTTACCGCAGGTTCAAATCCTGTCCTCTCCGTTTGTTTTGCCAGGATTTTTTTCAAGTTCCTGGTTTTAAGGCGATCGGCAGTTTGCAAAGTACCGTATTTGTTAATTTGAGCCTGAGGCGCTAGCC
>JANLUJ010000201.1:0-1630 GCA_031363425.1 Pirellula sp. | reverse complement strand
GCCTCCAGATCGTATTTGCGATAAGCAGGTCCGCCGAGATCACCGGTCGCAGTGTCGACCACTCGGAAAGGAATTTCCAACAGGTCGAACAAATCGCATTCCAGTTGGCGAAGTTCTTCATGCACTGCATCGCTCTGATTTGGAAGCGTGAAGGCAAACATCTCGATCTTGGTGAACTGGTGCACCCGATAGAGTCCCTTGGAGGCTCGGCCTGCAGCGCCGGCTTCGGTTCGAAAACAATGGCTTATACCAACCAGTTTCAACGGCAAGCTCTCCGCTTCGAGAACTTGGCCAGCATACATGCCACCGAGAGTGATTTCGGCGGTGGCGACCAAATTCAAATCGGTGTTCTCGATGCTATAGATCTGAGTTTCAGGACCGCGCGGGATGAATCCTATACCGTGGAGTGTTTCCGTGTTCGCGACGTCTGGCGTCGAAACGGGTACAAAGCCTTGCTTAATCAGTAAGTGCACCGCAAACTGTTGGAGTGCGAGTTCCAAGAGAACTGCATCATTCTTCAGGAAGTAAAAGCCCGCGCCAGCGACGCGAGCTCCAGCTTCGAAATCGATCATGTCGTGTAGTTTACCGAGCTGCAAGTGATCCTTTGGTTGAAAACCAAAAGTCGGAATCGGTGTTCTACCTCTCGCAATTTCCAGATTCGCTTGATCGTCTCGGCCGATAGGTGCAGAGGGATGGGTCATGTTTGGGACACGCGCCAGGATCAAGGCAATGTCCTTGTCTAGCGAATCGTGCTCTGTTTGAATTGCATCTTTCTGCTCTCGCAGTTTTCTGCCCAGTTCCTTAATGGCTTCCCGTTCCGCTGGGGCCGCACCGCCAATTTTGGCGCTGGTTGCGTTCGCTTGCCGGTTTAACTCTTCGGCTTGATGGAGTTTTGCCTTCCGAAGTACTTCTAGTTCAACGAATCGATCGATTTCCGCGTGAGCGCCACGATGGTTGCAGTTCGCTTTGACTAACTCAGCGTTTTCTAAAACAAATTTTCGATCGAGCATTGGAAAAACGGGGGGTGAGGACGAATCAGGAAAGGCGAATGGCCAGAGTTTATCGCAAAACTCGGAATCGTCCAACAAGCCTGGGCGTGAAAGCTTGACGTTCAGCGGGATTGTACCAGCCTAACGAGTTCCAATGCATTTTTTAAACTGCCCGATCCGATAACGACCGTTGAACGCTCGGAAGGAACACTGGAATCGAGCATTAAGCCAAGGATGGTCGGCTAATTCATCTTTACTGACAATTTGAGAGACCAATCTATGCGACTTTTCTTAACTACATTCTGCTTAACGGGCGCGATCACCGCGGCAACCGCGTACGCCGAAAACGATGAGCCCTTGACAGGCGGAACCGGTACTCCTGGCCACGCTCGATTTGAAGTGAGTCCTGCACAAGAATACTTAACAGCCCGCGCTCGAACTGAAACCATGCATCGAGAAGCTGTAATGAGGCAATACGATTGGATGGGCTACAACTTTGGCCAGCCAAACATCAACGCCGACATATTCTTTAATGCTCGGCCACCTGTTCGCACACGTCGAATCTACAGCTATCCAGGCTACTGGATGGATTCTCGAACCTACGGTTTCTAGGGTTCAGTCCATTTTCGTCGATGGCGACA
>JANLUJ010000194.1:0-7913 GCA_031363425.1 Pirellula sp. | reverse complement strand
TGTTTTTCGCTCGCGTTAACAAGACACAGCCGACAAAAGTCAAAGTAGTAGGCACATTCCATGTGCCGTTCACCAGGAACCACAATAAATGCTTACGAGCGGACGGCACGACGGAGCGTGCCTTCTACTTTTGTCGGCTGTGTCATCTGGTGACGCACCAAGCACCTAGTGACGCAACGTGTGACGTTGCTCTTTGAACCAGTATTGGCTCGCCTTTGTCCCGTCTCCAAACAACAAGTCGGACATGGCATCTATTCCAAATTGAGTGCTGAGTCGTCGAAAATCCAGCTTGTCAGTTTGGGATCGGATGCCATTTTTTTACAATATCGATTCCGAGACAAATCGAGAAACGTCCTTTGCTATCACAACGCCCTTGAGCCCCTAAGTCTCTCCGACTCCACCCAATAGATGCCTGGCACCTATATCGCTCCTCTCCGACTGCACCCAGTAGATGCCTGGCACCTATATCGCCTATATCGATATCGTATATCGCACGTTATTACCGGCGGTAACCTAGAAAAACAGCAAAACCAATGCTCCAAATCGAAGGCGAATTGAAATCGAGATTGCAATGTCGTCCGCAGCCCGATTCCTTGGCCTGAGACACTAGTATACGGGTGATTGCGGCTAGCACCCACGGCTCAGGATTGGTCCGAAAGTGAGATGATCTCCAATCCGATTTCGCGCTGTCTGTCTTGGCTTGGCTTGGCTTGCGTCCTTGCGCCTCAGGCTCAGTGGTAGTTCTCAGCCTTCCGCTCGCCTTACAAAATCATTTTGGCTATCTGCTCTCGTTGCCACGTTGCATCGCCGAAAAGAAACTCGCAACACTTGATACGTTTCACGAAGAGATGCAAGTCGTGTTCCCACGTGAAGCCGATGCCTCCATGAACTTGCACGCCACGGTGCGCTACCTCGCGACCGGCATCGGAACAGTATGCTTTTGCAATGGCAATCGACTTATTACCATCTTCAGCACCCACCGACAAGGCCCAGGCAGCGTAGTAGGTCGCCGCTCTCGCGCTCTCCGTCATCAACATCATATCGGCGCACTGATGCTGCACCGCTTGATAGGATCCAATCGTTCGATCAAACTGCTTGCGTGTCTTCGCATAGTCGAGAGTTGCTTCCCGAATCCATTGCATCGCACCAAGCATCTCAGCACACGCGGCCAGCGTTGCAACCCGTGTCGCGTATTCGAGCCACGCGACGGCTTGGTCGCCTACCGCGATGATGTCTTTTTGCCCAAGGGATACTGCGTCGAAAGAAACATCGTACAGTTTTCGCGTCGCATCGAGACCTCGGGTCTCGGTGCAGTGTACGCCTGCCGTATTCGTCGCAACCGAAACGATGGCCAGCTCCGATCCTTGGCGAACCGCACACAAAAGGATATCCGCTTCGGCCGCATCGAGCACCAGTGTTTTACGACCCGTAAGCTGCAATCCTGTTGGCGTTTGCTTGAGTTGGGTTTGGACATGGTCGATATCCCAATCGCCATTTTGATCCATCAATGCGACGGTCGCTGTGACTGTACCTGAAGTAATCGACGATACGATGGACGCAAATTGATGCGTGGCGCTTTGGGCCAGGAGAGTGGCTGCCCACGTGGTCGAAAGAAACGGACATGGCACGCAAGCGCGGCCCATTTCTTCGGATACCACCGCCAGCTCGACGAGTCCAAGTCCAAGTCCACCACAATCCTCGTCGAGATGAAGACCGATCCAAGCTTGATCGGCAATCACCTGCCAAAGAGCTGCGTCGCGGCGTACTCCGCTGGCCATGCGTTCACGAACTTGAGTCAATGGACAGTCTTGTGTTAGCGTTGCTCGGGCCGTCTCACGCAAAAGCTTTTGTGGTTTAGAGAGGTCGAATTTCATGCGATAATTTCTTTCTATGCTCAATAGCTGCGAGGAAGGCCGAGTACGCGTTGTGCGATAATGTTGCGTTGGATTTCACTGGTACCTGCTTCGATGGTGTTGCCACGCGAACGCAGATAGTTGAATGCCCAACGACCCTCATCGAAGTCCCAGGACTGTCCAGGTAATCCGAGAACTTCTAAGGCAATTTGACTGTTACGCTGATTCATCTCACTCCAATAGAGCTTGAGAATCGAGCCTTCGGGGCCAGGGGCATGCGTGTTGTTCATTCCAGACAACGTACGCAATGAATTCAAACGAAAGACTTCTAGATCGAGGTGGGCTTGGGCAAGTTTCTGTCTCACGATTGGGTCTTCCGTGATAGGCTGGCCATTTCTCTTGATGGTTGCTGCCCTAGCAATCAGCGCGTCGCAGTCCCGTTTGAACATCATGTAAAGGCCTGTACCTAGATTGGCCCGCTCGTTTCCAAGGGCCGTAAGCGCCACTCCCCATCCCTCGTTGATTTTGCCTAGAACATTAGATGCAGGAACACGTACGTTCGTAAAAAACATCTCATTGAATTCGGCGTCCCCGGTCATCATCTTTAACGGCCGAACAGCAACGCCTGGACTGGTCATGTCGACAAGCAGGCAGGTCAGGCCTTTGTGCTTGGGAGCAGTAGGGTCCGTTCGAACGACGAGCAAGCACCAGTTGGCAACATGGCCAAAGCTGGTCCATATTTTTTGCCCATTAACGATGTAATGATCGCCCTCAAGAACAGCTCGGGTGTTCAATGCCGCCAAGTCACTGCCTGCATTCGGCTCGGAAAATCCTTGGCACCATATGTCCTTGCCCAACAACAAAGGCTTCAGGAATTGTTGCTTCTGGGCTTCTGTCCCGACCGAAATGATGGTTGGACCGACCAAGCCTTCGCCGATAACACCCAGTTGTTGAGGTGCCCCAGCTAACGCAAGCTCCTCTTGGAAAATTGATTGCTGGATGATGGTGACACCACGTCCTCCGTGTTCCTTCGGCCAAGAAATTCCAGCCCAGCCACCGTCGAACAGCGTTCGTTGCCAGGCTCTCAAATATTCGAGGTGGCCCCGTTTTGATTCGTCATCCTTTAATGGCGCGGTCCAGGGTGGCGGCACGTTGGTTTTTAGCCAGCCGCGCACCGTGTCGCGAAAAAGGAGTTCTTCGGCTGTCAGTGTCAAATCCATAGTTGCCTTCCTCTAAACTTTTGTTGGGTTATCACGCACCGAGTCCCATAGCAACTCGGCAACATCCAATACTTGGGTCGGACGGCTCGATGGATCGGAAGACCGAACGGCATTCACGCCATCCTCGAGCATCGTCATGCAAAATGGGCAGCCAACTGCGACCACGTCGGCGCCCGTTTCTAAAACTTGTCTAGCGCGCTCTTGATTGACTCGTTGATTGGCAGGTTCGTCGATGAAACTCATGCCGCCACCGCCGCCACAACAGAAACTATTTTCACGACTCTTTTTCATTTCGACACTGGGCGGACGCACCGATATTTGAACGAGTTGCCGAGGCGCATCAAAGATTTTGTTCTGTCGGCCTAGGTAACATGGATCGTGAAACGTCACCTTGGTTTCCGCTTGGGCATTGGGCGATAGTTTGCCTTCACTCACCAATCGCTCGAGGAATTGGCTATGGTGCAATACCTCAAAATTCCCTCCCAATTCGGGGTATTCATTGCGAATGGTATTAAAACAATGTGGGCACGCGGTAACGACGGTCTTCACATGATAGCGCTGCAGCGTCGCGATATTCTCTTTCGCGAGGTTTTGAAACAAGAATTCATTTCCCATTCTACGCGCTGGGTCACCGGTGCAGCGCTCTTCTCGACCAAGCACCGCGTACTTGACTCCGGCTTTTTCCAACAGTTGTGCCATGGCCCTGGTAACGCGTTGATTGCGCTCGACGAGTGCGCCGCCGCAACCGACCCAGAGTAAAACATCGCAATCTTGGAGGTCAGCACGCTGCGGGACCTGCAAGCCCTTCATCCAATCGAGCCGAGAGAACTGTGTTCCCGCGTATGGATGCCCGCGAGCTTCCAATGAGCCCAGGGCCTTTTCCATGGTGTCGGGCAAGACCGCCTCCTCCATCGCCAAGTGCCGCCGCATGTCGACGATTTTAGGCATCTGCGCAATCGAAACAGGACATACCTCGACGCAGGCCCCGCAGGTCGTACATTCCCATAGGGCTTCCGCCGATAGTGCAGGCGTCGCTTCAATAATCGGTTTCGAGAAATCGTCTTGCGTACGCGATAGATGACGAAGATCCAAAATGACATCGCGGGGCGATAGCAGTTTACCGACCGCATTCGCAGGACATACCGCAGTGCATCGACCACATTCCGTACAGGCATCCAAATCAAGAAGGTCTTTCCATGTGAAGTTCTTAAGCGCATTGACGCCAAGGCTTTCTTCTTTATCAAAATCGATTGCATGCAATGAGTTACCGATCTCAGTCAATGGAGCAGTGTAGAGATTCAAGACTGCTGTCAAAGGATGCAAGAGTTTTGTGTACGGTGACCATGCAATGAATCCAAAGACCAGCGCCATATGGAGCCACCACGTCATCACGTGCGCCCATTGCATCGCCCCAACTGACATAAGAGATCTAGACACCATCGCAATGATATAGCCAAAAGGCGACCACACTCCCCAGGGATCGTTCGTCGCAGCGATACGCCAGCCCTCGAGCAGAAAACCACTAACGAGAATCGTCAGCAATAGTATCAAGATCAAGGACGCTTCCCGGCTGTGAACCAATTGGACAGATGGACGCGTCCATCGTCGAGCACCGGCGAGAGCTACCCCAAGAATCGTCAGTGCACCAAAGATGTCGACCGTCAGCGATTGAAACCATAAATAGAACTGGCCTCGCATGATAGGAAGGCCAAAGTCATGATGAATAAAGACCACCGTCGTAGCAACCGCAAGAACAATCATACCCCAGAAGATCATTGCATGAAAAAAGCCCGCGAAGCGCTGACGCCAAGTCGCTTGTTGAACGACTGCATGGCGAAACAAAAATTGAAGTCGAACCCAGGGTTGATCGAAACGTTGCGCAGGTCGGCCACGTCTCCACATGCGAAATCGACGATAGAGTCCATAACCAGCTACCAGCATTGTTGGAATCAACAACACGTACATGAGCCATACGTGAGTCACATTCCAAAAAACTTCGCGTGTTGGTATCTCGCCACTCATGCTAGCAACTCTTTGAGCGCTTCTCCCAACGGGCCGACCACTTTGCGATAATCTTCTACCAGGCCGAATTTACAATGATGGAAGATGGGAGCATCTGGATCCACATTAATGGCCGCGATATTTTTGGCGTCGGCGATTCCCATAATGTGCTGACTAGCACCTGAAATGGCGATAGCTAAATAGAGTTCAGGCGATACTTTTTTACCGGTCTGTCCGACTTGCCATCCCGCTGGCACCCAGCCAGCATCGCAGGCTGCGCGCGAAGCCGCCATTTGTCCGCCGATCACTTCTGCAAGCGCTTGCAACTGGGCAAAGGGCTCGGGCCCCCCCAAGCCACGACCACCTGAGACAATGAATCGTGCGTCTTCGAGTCTCGCCGTATCTTGGGCTTCCGTTTTGCTCTCCACCAATTGGATCTGCGTGTTCGGCTCTAACGCGAGTGACAACCGGATGATCTCAATGGTTGGGTCTTGAGGCTTGGCAGGTTCCTGGGCCCGAGCTCGTACCCAAATGACTGCGGGCGAACGGCGCAGGGCTACGGTAGCTTGTGCTTTGCCACCATAAACGGTTCGAGTTACTACAACGCACTCGTCTTGCCCCTTGAGACTCAAAGCATCACCGGCCGCCGAACCACTCAAACGATGCGCCAGACGCGGTACCAATTCTTGGCAATAGGACTCGTTGCTAAACAATACAGCTTTTGGATGCAATTGCCGACATGCTTCGGTGAGAGCGTTCAACGTCGTTTCGCCGTGATAGCAATTCAGTTGCGGATGATCGGCAATAGCAAGGTTATTTGCGAACTTAGCAGCCTCCGAAATACTGGCCTCGGACATGTGGCCTATTATTAGCCCGACATGTTTGCACGCAAGATCCTGAGCCAACCTCTGACCTGCACCCAAGACGCCGATGGAAGACCGATTGATCCCAGTCCAGCCGAAAATACAACTCAGTACGACAGATGTCAAACTCGACTCCTCTTTTTGCAATGGTAGCTCGAAAAACGTGACGAGAATCACGGCACGGCGTGCCGTGATACCTTGGGCACGGCATGCTGTGACAGACTATGTTATGGTTATGCCGATTGAACTACGGCTACGATTTTCATGGCAAGATTGCTAATCCGTTCATCGAGCGATTCACCCGTGACCAATTCGCAATGTGTTTGTTTGTTGGGAACAATCAATTCAATGACTTCGGTACATTCAAGGTCGCTCTCGATCGACTTGGCGTCCACGCCGATGTCGGCAAGACTCCAGGTGATGATAGGCTGGCGGAAAGCTTGCATCACATCGCGGGTCTTGGCAATGCGCGGAACATTGTGTTCATTGTTGGTCACAGTGAGGACCAATGAAGTTGTCGCGTCTAGGGAATCCCAACCTTGGTCGGTCTGCCTACGAATTCGAACAACACCAGGCTTGGTTGTATCTGCCCTCAATTCGTCGACCAAACTGACGCAAGGCAGGCCGAGTTCTTCTGCCAATAGTCCACCGGTTTGGCCATCGCCCCAGTCCCCTGATTCTCTACCGGTCAAAACAAGATCAAAATTCCCCAATTTTCGAACGGCCGCAGCGATGACTCGGGCAACGCACCAAGGATTCAATCGCTGCGAAAGATCATTTTTTACGAGAACAGCGGTGTCCACTCGCAGCGCAAGGGCTTTTCTAAGAATCTCTTCGGATGAAGCGGCTCCGTAAGTAATGACTGTGATCTTGCCACCATGTTGTTCGCGAAACTGCAGGGCCGTTTCCAAGGCATTGGCGCAGAAGATGTTCATGACCAGTCCGGCGGCCCCCAGGTCGGCATCACGACCTGCAGCACCAATGCGAAAATCTCGCGACGGCATCTCGGGGTCAAGAATTTGTTTCAGGCATACAAGAATATTCATCAAACGCTCAGCCTTTGGTTGGAGGTAACAAAAGTCCGCCGAAATAGAGTTTGGTTACTTGCTCCAGGGTCTGATTGGCACTCAGGTATCCACCTCGCTTATACCAACGTGGCAACCAAAGCAACATTCCAAAAAGACTGAATGTGGCCACCGTGACATCCACATCTTGAAGTTTCCCTTGTTGCTTCAATTCCACAAGAGTCTTTCGAACCAAATCAAAATAGACACGCTTCCTTTTTTCAACTTGCTTGCGCAGCTTAGGAGAAAGCGACGAAGTTTCGTCGGTGAGAATTGGGATTGCGTGAACACCTTTGATCAACTCGCCTCCATGACGCTGAATGATGAATCTAAGTCGCTCTTCCGCGTCTAGCGTTAACTTGGCGTCCGCGATGACCTCCTTGTCCAACCAATCTAGTCCGTAATTGATGATCCGAAAAAGTAGATCTTCTTTGCTCTCGATATAGTAGTAAAGCCCTGCCTTGGTAATGTCCAGAGACTTGGCGAGGTCGCTCATCGATGTAGCATCGTAGCCCTGATCGTGAAAAATTTGGGCGGCTTTGCAATAGATCTCTGCCGTTCGATCCTGCACTTCGACCTCAAGGGGCATCGCTTTCATTGCCTTTTTGATCCCTTTCGGTCTGAATATATTGCCGGTTCAAAAATCTACCGAACAGTCAGTAGAAATGTAGCTGGCTGACAAGTGTCCGTCAACGAGTCAATCGCGGGGCTGGAGGTCCGTTTCTCTTGTGAGCAATGCGGCCCTAGGCTACCTACCGATCATTCGGTAGACTAGACCCGATCATTCGGTAGACTAGACAATGGCAACCCGGATTAGCCAGATTCCCGGATTTCCCGGATTGAAGCATGGCCTCGGTGCGCCATGTGTTGTCTGGTTCCTAAGAACGCCCCTATGGGCTTGCCCATGGGACG
>JANLUJ010000166.1:0-3959 GCA_031363425.1 Pirellula sp. | reverse complement strand
CGCATGACAAGAAGTACGTTGTCCGCTCGTCGGTCAGTTCGACAACCAGCGAACAAGCGATCTTGAGTCCTGCGAGCAAAACCGGTTCGTTCGAGTTAATAGCCCCGCGCAGTGAAGGCGTTGAGTATGCTGTCGACCATCGGGATGGGCTGTTCCATATACGCACCAACAAGGACGGTGCGGTCAATTTCAAATGGATGACTTGCCCAGTTGCGGACACAAACCCCAAAGGCTGGAAAGAATTTCGAACATACGACCCATCCGTCTACACCGAGAATGTTCTCCTTTATAAGGACTATGCAGTTGTGGCCGAGCGAGAAAAGGGGGTTCGCCAACCGCGTGTGTACAGCTTCGCGTCCAAGGAATCGCACCGAATTGCGTTTCCTGAATCAACTTTCTCCGCGAGCATCGCCGTCCATCCTGAGTTCGACACGGAAACAGTTCAACTTTCCTACACGAGCCTCGTGACTCCTCCCACGATCTATCGCTACAACCTTGCGACAAAGCAACGCGAGGTGCTAAAGCAAACGGAGGTACCAGGCGGCTTCGACGCCATGAATTACACCAGCGAGCGCATCGAGGCGACGGCCCCTGACGGCGTGAAGGTGCCTATTTCGCTAGTGTACCGGAAAGGCATAGCGAGAGATGGTCGAGCACCGATATTGCTGTACAGTTACGGCTCGTACGGCACGAGCACGGATCCGAGGTTTGACTCCAGCCGATTGGTCCTGCTGGACCGTGGAGTGGTGTTCGCATTGGCGCACATCCGAGGCGGTTCGGACTTAGGCAGGCAATGGTATCTCGATGGCAAGCTGATGAAGAAGAAGAACACCTTCACCGACTTCATCGCCTGTGCCGACCATTTGGTTAAGGAGAACTATGGCGCTCGCGATCGACTCGCCATCGAAGGCGGTTCAGCTGGCGGTTTGCTGATCGGGGCCACATTGAACATGCGGCCAGACATCTGCAAGGTCGCGCACTTGGCCGTCCCTTTTGTGGATGTCGTCAGCACCATGTTGGATGAGTCGCTTCCTCTGACGGTGCAAGAGTTTCTGGAATGGGGGAACCCCAAAGAAACGGCCGCGGGAAAGTACATGCTGGAATACTCACCGTATGACAACCTTGGTCGAACGATGTATCCCGCCATCTTAGTGACAACGTCGCTCAACGATAGTCAGGTCCTGTACCACGAGCCAACAAAGTACGTCGCAAAGCTGCGCACTTTGAAGACCGACTCCAACCCACTCTTGCTCAAATGCAACATGGACGCGGGCCACGGCGGTGCATCGGGACGTTATGAAGCCCTCCGCGAGAAGGCCTACGAGTATGCTTTTTTGCTAAATCAGATAGGTGTCTTGAACTAGGGCACGCACTGCGAATCGCTCGACCGACTTTAGTTCAATGATGACTAAGCCGTTGACGATCAAATCTGCGCGAAAGCCCTCTTCGAATTCAATGCCATCCCAGTGATCGGTACAGGCGATTGTCGGACGACGTGATGGCCGCGATTTTTCAATTCATGTTGTAGCACCGCTTCGTACACCGTTTCGAGCAGTCCCGGCCCGAGAGTTGTATGGATTTTGTAACACGCGTCGACGATTGTTTTTGCGACTTCGTTTTCAGTCATTTTGGATTGGCTCCGCTGAGTAGGTTTGGCTTGGAATTGGGAATCAGAATGTTTCTATTTTGCAAGAAATGTCGATACTTTGCGACTTAGCGTCTTTACGCGACGTCGGGACATGTTGGTAGTGCGACTCGCATTGGAACCGTCACCTTGAATCAAGGCTCGCAGCTAACAACTGGCGCAGCTACGATCGCGAGTCGTGGTACGCTCAACTTGAATGGCGGTACCCTCAACGTTTCAACGTTTTCCAATAGCGGTACCTTTCATTGGAACAGCGGCATCGTCAGCAGAATCTGCTGTAATGCCCACGCCGCTCGAGGTAATGCATCAGATCGACGGCAGGAAACCGACCAGGTACACAGAAAACCAAACGCCAGCGTATTATGACAAAATCGAGGCACCAAAAGCGCAGCTCGACACTCCATGTCTGTGATTCAATGTGGACGTTGATGAATGTCGCGCGCACTGCGATCTTGTCCTCGCCTGTTCCCTTTGGATGGCAAGTAGAGCCGCCGCTCGAGTTGATTCTCTATATGCCGTACGTCTTTATCGTTCCGGTTAGCGTGGGCGTAGCGGCACTTGGACATGTCCTGTTAACTCGTCGACTCAGGTCAATTTCTTGCTCCGCTCGTATCGGGGGCGACTAATGCTGGTCCACAGGGACACGAGGAATACCGGAAGCGATTCGTAGGGGCCCCAAAAACATACTTTTTGAAAAACAGCGAGATTAACTTAAAAAAAATCGAAAAAAACTTGATTTTCTTGAAAACGAATGCGTGTGTAAGTACTGTATATTGGAGGAACGCAGTGTAAGTAGCAGTTTTTTGGCCAATTTCAATTAATCGAGACACATCATGAGTATTCTTCGCCTCTCCGGACGATGGGCCTCCATCGTCGCCCTTGCGTCTGTTTGCGCATCTACCAATTTGCGGGCGGATGTTGTTATTCTAAACGTGAATACCTTGCTAAGTAACGTTACGCTCGCTGGTCAAGTTGGGGGAAGCGATGGACCACCGGCAACAAATGGTGTTCTCTACGCCGGACAAACCCCCACGTCTCTCTCGACTTCGTTGGCTGGAACTATCAAAGCCGACCTTACGGCAGGTGTGTTTACGTTTGCTCCAGGAAGCGCCGTCAGTTTCAATAATAGCGGCACATACAATAACCCCTTTCCAAATATCAACAATCCGCCATTAACCGAACTTGGGAACTATGCAGTCACAGCCACTGGACCTGTTCCATTGGCGGGCGGAGCGGTTTTGACAATTCTTGGAGTCTATAGGAACCTCGTTCTCGACATCAACTCTGGTACAGCCCAAAATGGTGGCGTTCTTACTGCGGCTACAATGAACTTCACGTCTGGTCTTCTAGATTTTAGCATCACTCCAGCCGCCGCGGCGCCGGGAACCGCTAGTCTCGCCGGTTCCAATGGACTCAATACGTCAACTTCCCTCGTTGCCTGGGATGGTACAACGCTTAGAATTCCTGTTACATTTACAACAACCGGTGGAACGGGCCGTGTCGAGAATTGGACTGGAACGATCGTCGCCGCTGTACCTGAGCCATCAAGCATCGCATTGATGTCCCTTGTAGGCTTTGTTGGACTTTCATATGCAACCGTTCGCGGTCGCCGAGCAAAGCGATTGGTTAAGTAAGTAGCTAGTCCCCGCAGTTCTCTAAGTGGGATAGGCTTCCAGCCTGTCGTTTTTCAGAAATAGACAGGCTAGAAGCCTATCCCACTAGTCTTTTCCGAGCGGTACTTGCTTGGTGCTTTGCAGATAAGCAAACAGATCCAGCTCCTCGCGGTCCCGCTTGAGTGAGGATGGGATTTGCGACACCCTGCCGAGCAGCATTGGGCTAGTCGTCGTGCAGAGTTGATTCACGAACGGTAATAAGATGGTTCGGACGGGTCGTGCGATAGTAATCGTAACACTGGGAATACGGCTGATTCGCTGGAAGATGGAGAAATCTTTGATCGACTCCCCACTTGCTTTCCAAAATCACGCTTCCGTCAATAAGTACACCTTGGACCAAGGCCGTGTGCAGAATGTTCCCAACTTCATTGCGGTAGATCATGATGTCGCCCGGCTTCGGATCGGACACGATATAGTAGTTGTTATCGCAAAGAATACTATCCACATCCGTGCCCCTCAAAAGGAATCGACCATCGGTGAATACCCAGCCATGGCAATTGGCCATTTTGTCGGCATCTTGTCTGAGGATTCCCAAGTGAATGAAACCATTTAGCTTGTCCTCCAGCAAAGATGCATATTCTTCGAATTAGCGCTCGCTCGTCTCGAGTCTATAAAGCTGGATGGATGTACCTGCATCGGTC
>JANLUJ010000159.1:0-3525 GCA_031363425.1 Pirellula sp. | reverse complement strand
TGAAGATGGCTGAAGCCGGGCGCGCGTCAGCGTCATGAGTTGGGCAAAAAAACGATCCCACAATAGCCTAGCCGCGTCCTCGTCTCCCTCGCGAAGTTTTGAGATCAAGGCTGCAGCTGACGGCTCGGTTACCATGCCAATGAATTCGAATTCCAGAAGAGGGGTGCGCGTCGTAACGGTCTTGGGTCGCGGACTTGATCCCGCTCCTAAGTCTATCCTCGTTTGTCCGAAATTGCCAGAATTTGGACACTCCTCGCAATTGCAGAAACCGTTCGTTCATCGCGAAATGCCAAAACTTGAACGATTTTCCGAATTGCGACATTTTTTGAAGGGTTCGGAACTTGGATGTGGATTGTATGGGTAGCAGCGACGGTTCATTGATTCCGATTGTTTTTGCGCCAAAGCAAGAATCGATAAAAGCGTCAGCTCGCCTAATTGGGACGAATCAACGATGTTGAATCCAAAAGCAAGATGTCAGGCCGTTAATGGATCAATGCTTCGTAGCTATCGAGTGCAGTTAGGCTGGTCCCAGGTAGAACTCGCGCACAGATCGGGTTACTCTGAACGTGTGATTCGCAAGGCGGAAGCCGGAGGATCTTTGCGGTTACAGACGATTCAGGATTTGGCAATGACGATGTCCGTGAATGGACAAGCGGTCTCGTTTCAAGACTTGACCATCGACCTCGAATCCATTGCTAGACGATTTGTAGAAAGCTACGATTCGCTTGGATGCGACATGTTAATTGCGTGCAGCAATATTTTCGCGGACGACTTCGTATTCAACTGCTCGGCAGACGCGAATCATTCCCCTTTCGCCGGGATGTGGCAGGGTATTTCAGGTTTTCAAGAATTTCTCAATCGTTTCTTCGCTACCTTTTCTCGAGAGCACGGAATTCTAAAACCCATCTACATGACAAGCCAAAATCGTGTGGTGGCAAGGTTTGAGGACCAGGTAAGTTATCACCATCATGAAATGTCCGCCTATTGGGTAAATTTGCATTTTCAGTTTCGTAACGGGTTAGTGACTCGTATCGATGACGAATTCGATAGCCTCAATCTTTTCCATTCGGTGGAACGCTTGCAGACAGTCGACAGTGGGAAAAACGAATGGGCGATCCTTTACTGAGCCGGGTACGCCAGCTCCTAAGGTCAAAGTTGCTCCATTGGTTTCCCATCATGGTTTAGACCGCGTCTTGGCACCGCGAGCAAGTCGATGATGTTTTTCTGAACGCGTATGCATGCCCCAGAGCAACGGTTCATCTTGCTCATAGCGTTTCCCAAGGGTTAAGGCTGTTAATGCTTTGGCCAACTCGAAACCTAAATAAAACGCGTGCGACTCGTCCACATTTCTCGACTCTGCCAACAACATTAGCTCCTCCATCATCACAAATGGGTCCGTCCCACGAAGGTGAACTCCGGCGCTGATCAAATGGATTTGCCTGTCGTCGATAAAGATTCGATAGTTGTTGTCCTTGATGTTGCTCGCGACGTTGTCGATGGTTTCCGCGGAGTAAATCGCGGACCTCGGATCTCGCAACATGACGAGCCGTTCGTCGATGTGTTTGGGGGGAATTTTATGCCTCACGGCGTAGTTAACTATGCGACGCGCCAGATCGCATTCTTTGACGCTGGATTGCGCCCATGGGATAACTTGAGTGGTGAGTACGCTAAGGATTTGTTGTTCCTCGCAAAAACCAAGTAGCATTGTATTCAGTCCGGCCGAATCGCAATCGGTTAGCTCGGTCAAGTTTCCAATGCCCATTAGCATGGGTACTTCGGGAAATGAAGCTCGCGTCGTAAGGTAGCGCCCCAACGAGGCTGCGAAACCGCAACCGATCGGTTCTAAAATAGGATCCAGTCTAAATGGGATGCCATGCTGATCTAGAAATTCTATCGTTTCAAGTAGGCTGCGTTCGAAGTCAACTCTTTCATCAGGCACAACGACGACTTCACAACCCCATTCAAGTGCTGCTTGACGATTTGTTTTATTAACAGAGAGAACCAGCGTCACGCCGGCATCCACTGCCGCTGAAGCTTCCCAAGGGTCAAATGTGTCGATCGATAAAGCCAACCCTTGATCTCGCAGGGCTTTGACGGCGTCCGCCACGTTGGGCCATCGTACACCTGGCTCGCAACCCAAGTCGATGCGGTCCGCGCCGTCAGCAACGAGCTGCTTTGATTGTGAAACGAGTGCATCGATCGAGAGCCGAGACGCATAGTTGATTTCCGCTATGATTTCGATCGAAAATTGACCATAGTCATCTCCTATGTATTTTTTGCGACCGAAGCTGATTGGTAGATCGCGAACATCTTTTGGGCCGCACTCGATGGGCTTGCTAACAGCCGATCGTATCTCTTCAATTCCAGATTGCAAGTAACCAGGGAGTATCACTCGAGTGGCTGCTTCGGGAATTCGCATATGTTTAAGCAACCATTGAGGGGTCATAAGCGCTGCGACCGTAATGGGCAGCACCTCGATCGAGTATTCGAAGCCTAGTTTGCTTGCGATCGACGCCACAATTTCTCGGAGCGCCGGTTCCGCGAGCTTACCCGTTACGAAGTGAATCGACTCGCATTGATTGCCGGAATTCATGAGTGCCGTTTCTGGAATACACTAAATAACTTTTGATGCATGAACTCCGGTTTACCACTTGACCGGTGCCGCACAAATACTAGAACATAAAACATAACGAGAAGCCCAATGAGCTCGTAGTCATGATGACTCGAATTCGTGGCCGGTGCTTCTCGTTTTTTTTTGCCCTGATTGCATCGTCGATTATGATCGAAATCCTACACGAGAGTGCCTGGTTCTTTGTTATAAACAAACCATCGGGCGTGCTGACGCAAGCCGTACCAGGAATCGATAGCATTCAAACCCTTCTTGTAAAGCAACTGCAAGGTGTGGAGTCTGGATTGCCAACGCCGTTCATTGGAATTCCCCATCGACTGGATCGCGTGACATCAGGCGCAATGGTTATCGCAAGGAATCAACGGGCTTTAAGAAGACTTTGCGACCAATTCGCTACTCGAAAAGTCACGAAAGTCTATCACGCTGTGGTGCCTCGGATCTCCAATCAGCACGAAGTATGGTGGCGAGATACCATGCGAAAGGTTCCAGATGAACCGCGTGCAGAATTGGTATCCGCAAGTGAAAAAGACGCACGGGAGGCCGTACTTCGATTTCATGTCGTTGGGCAGCATGAACTAACAGGCCCAAGGTCCGTTAGTCTGGTCGAAATCCAACTAGAAACAGGTCGCATGCATCAAATCAGGCTTCAATTCGCATCGCACGGACACCCGATTCTGGGTGACCTATTGTACGGAAGTGAAATCGAATGGCTGGGAACGACACCTGGCGAAAGAGAATCGGCGATCGCTTTGCATGCGAGAAAGATTGAATTCCGCCATCCACAAAATGCTGAACTCATTTCGGTGGAAGCCCCCTATCCAGCAGGCTGGCCCGTCGTTTAACCCCGGTCAAATGCAGACTTCTATAGCAGCTGACGTTTAACCGCTCGAGGCCCT
>JANLUJ010000158.1:0-3114 GCA_031363425.1 Pirellula sp. | reverse complement strand
TGTTTTTGCTCGTTTCGAAATCGCACGGCCATTTTATCACAGTAGCTGAGCGAATGTGAAAGGTCTTTAAGGCTCATCAAGTTATTCAACCGGAACAAGAAAACTCCAATGCAATTCAAAATGACGGCACCACGCTTGCCCGAACGCGGTTCATTCCGCGGACCTTGATAACGGCTGTGTTAGCCCGTAGGTCGCTTGAGCAGAGCGCGACCTAGAAACGGCCAACTAAGCATTTTCGGCAACGAAAATGTTGGGTGTACTAAGATATGTGCCCTGCTACGGCCGCGGCTTAACGACGAGCGTATTCTCTTGCAGATTCACTACCTCCACTTCCGTATCCTCGTCGATCCAAGAACCTTGGCTCACGACGCTAAAAATGCGATCGCCAATCGATGCCTTTCCAGATGGATTGCAACGCGAAATCGTAGTGCCATACCAACCGATGAAAGCTCGCAATTCCTCTATCGCGTGCTCCATTTCGACCAAGTCTTTATCCGTCTTCGGGGGTTGTAATGCAAACCAGCGGACCATCGGCAAATTGGCAAGCTGCTTGCGAAAGATCACTGCCGTCGCAAACAACGACATCACTATCAAGCCAAGCTGACCAATGCCTTGAGAAGTTCTCTGCCATTGATACTCATTCGTTGGAATCACAAAAGTCTGCCCTGCCAAAAGCAATCCAGTCGCTAGCAGAATCAATCCGGTTACGCCGAAGACTCCAAAGCCCGGCAAAATGAACAACTCAGCCGCTAAGCATACGACTCCCGCCAAAATAAGAAGTATCTCCAACCATTCGACGGTGCCTTGAAACAAGTGGATCCAGAAAAACAACAAGAAGCAAACGGCAGATAGAATACCGGCTATTCCAATGCCAGGTGTGCTCAACTCCGCGCTCAGTGAAATGATCCCAACCACAAACAACAGCATCGATAACCAACCTTGACCTCCCAGCCATTCAACGAACTGTTCCGTTGCATTGGTTCGCGTTTCGGGTGGGAGCTTGTCGATACCGAACTTATTTCCAACCGATTCCAACGACACGGGATTGTCTGTGGCCAATTCAAGTTCGTTGGCTCGAGCAAACGACAGGCCACCGTCGAAGTCCACCCTCGCGCCTTTGGTCCACATGGGCGCGACCGGATCGTCTACCAACCATTGAGGATTGTTCAACTGCGTTTGGCCATCGAACGAGTTGTATGCAAAGATCTCTATTTCAGGGCAAATACATCCGAGCAATTCACCCTCAGACCGGCCTGCGGATTTAGCTAGGCCCTGTAACGCAGCTTTCTGATCATTGCAACGCGCAGGGGAAATTGACGCTTCGCCGTGACCTCCTAGCTTGGCGTCTGGATGCATTAGGATCATATCACTAGCCAGTGGGATAAGTGCGGAGTCCCCTCTGGCGGCGCGCGTAATGTAAGTAACAACTTCTGCTTGTTCGGTTGGAATGTCAGCTAAGTACTGGGCGAGGCGAATGCTCTCACCTAAGTTACCGCCAGGGGAATCTACCTCGACCAAGATGAGATTGGTCCCAGGTTTGTTAAGTCCTTCCTCGATGGCGCGGATGGTCCGCGTCACTTGTCGACTGGAGACGATTCCCGTTAGATGGACCCGAATCATCATCCGCGGGCCTGCAAAGACCGGTTTTTCAGATAATGGCTTGGTCAATTTGAGTACCCTTTCCAGTTGATCACGACTGTTGGTTTCATAAGCGACCCACCTCCATTTCCGGAGTTCCGCTCCCATAAAACTTGCCATTTGATTGGCTATCGTCATTGGTTTGGAGGGAAGTGCTACACCGGTTTTTAACTTTTCATTCAATTTGGAAGTGGTCGTAAAATCCGTTTTCTTATCTGCTAAAGTCAGTTCGAATAATTGTTCTGTTGGGTCTAGAAGCGATAGTACGGCCGAAACAGGGAATGTGCTACGATGCTCGGAGATGTCCACATAAGCTTGCTTCACGGTGGTATCGAGATTCGGTTCATCGATACCGGCAGAAGCGATTTTCGCGGCACTTGCAATTGCCATCTCCTCACATCCCAATGCGACCAGCACCGCATGTCCGCAGATCGATTCAGGAATATACGCAACGCTGCGAATACTCCTGCCCTTGGGTCCACTTAACCATCTTGCCAATCCTAGGGCACGAACGAAGTCCGTTCCGCGGCCAATAGTGGCATCGTCGACGTTCGTTGCCGATTCTTGCTTCCCGACAAACTCTAAGACGACAATTGGACGATCCGTCCCCTTGCCTCGGCTAGCCAATCGCTCAAGCGATTCAACAATCCTGGCCTCGTTGGCAGCCGTCAAGGGAAACTCGACGCGAACTAGCGAAGCTACGTTATCGATCGGTTTGGCGGCAACGGCCTTTTCTTGGAACGCAAAAACGGGGGTTTCGATTGCACAAAATAGGGTCGCAACGAAGAGTGCTTGGTAGATTCGCAATGCAATGCACATAGTTTGTAATTTTTGGTTTTGAGAGCCCAATACAATTTGAGCATACCTTCTTTCGCTGCTCATGGCCGAACCTTGATTTTAACAAGTCTTATTTGGTCCATAATAGAAGATCGAGTGTTTAAACACTTCTCGCCTTACGGGAATGGCCGATTCCTGGCGGTCACAGGGCGCGATTCCCGATGGTTCAGGCCCCGTTGGCTTTAGCGAGAAAGGCTCGAGCGTGGGTCAGATAGCTAAAGGAGCCAGCATTTCGTTTGCGGTGGTTTATTACAGATGTGCATATTGCCCTTAGGGCTAATATCCAGTCGTCTTCGTGAACGTTTGACGCTACACGCGTGGCGGCCAATCGAGAAGCGACAAAGGCTATTCCCTCCGATTCCGTCGGTACTTGTCGAATCAAGCAAGCTAAACCCTGTCTCACGATTTCGTCATCAACCAGCGACATGTCCCTTGCGCATTGAACCAATGTCGTCTCTATGGCCAAAAGTATAAGCGAGCAACGATCGGTAATCTGCTTAAGCTCCCGCGGCTTAAGCGTTAGCGGTATCAGTTCGGCAATCACGGGTCGCGGCGGCAATTTGTCTCGACGGCGTTTTTCCTTCATCACTTCTTGCAATTTCTTAGCACTCAGCGCCATGACGTTTCTCCCTATTCAAG
>JANLUJ010000149.1:0-2475 GCA_031363425.1 Pirellula sp. | reverse complement strand
CACCGATTCGCGGATGATGGTGATTCACAGGTCCACAGGGCACATCGATCACGTTTCCGTTCGCGACCTGCCGTCTTTTTTGCGAGCAGGTGACGCAATGGTCGTAAATGACTCCAAAGTAATACCTGCACGCCTAATCGGTTTTCGAGCCCAAACCCGCGGCCGCTGGGAGGGACTTTTTCTTCGAGAAGAAAATGGTGTTGCAGAACTCATCTGCAAAACACGGGGCTACATTCAACCTGGCGAGGAGATCGTAATTCGCGATCCCGAAGGGCGGGAAACCCAAAAGCTTATCGTCGTCGCCGGCTCGGAGATGGGACACATGCTGTTAAAACCAAATCCGGTTATTCCTTGGCAGGAATTGCTTGAGGCAAATGGGCGAGTTCCATTGCCGCCTTACATTCGAGATGGGCTTATGAGTACGGTCGATAAAGAACGCTATCAGACCGTTTACGCAAGAAACCCAGGTTCTGTTGCAGCCCCAACTGCCGGACTTCACATCACACACGAACTGATACAGCGAATTCGCTCAGCGGGAGTAGCGTTGGTATCTCTGACCTTGCATATCGGACTGGGTACCTTTCGTCCAATCCAGTCGGCCAAATTGTCAGAGCATCAGATGCATAGCGAGTATGCACAAATCACTGAACCGGTGGTAAAACGCTTAACGAGTTGTCGCTCCGAAGGTGGACGCATCATCGCCGTTGGAACGACCTCTGCCCGAACGCTCGAGACCGCAGTTCAAGCAGGCAACGGGGCTTTGGTACCTTGGAGTGGAAATACCGATATCTTCATTCGTCCCGGACACCAATTCAAAGCGGTAGATATTCTGCTCACCAATTTCCATTTGCCTCGCAGTAGCCTTTTGGTGCTTGTCAGTGCATTTGCCACTCGGGAACTGATACTTGAAGCGTACCGCAAAGCCATCGAACATGAGTATCGGTTTTACAGTTATGGCGATTGCATGCTGATCCTATAGTTCGAATACCCTCGTGCCATTTGACATCGACATGCATCGTGACCGCTCCTACTTCCAGCCGCATCATTCAAATTTTGACTAATCAACTCAATCCTTGGGTAGGGTTGGACATCGGAGGCGCTAACCTCAAAGCAGCACATACGTCAGGTTGGTCGCAAAGCTCAAGTTTCGCAATGTGGAAAGAGTGGCGAACACTCTCGCACTCGATCGCCAAGTTACTCGACAATTGCCCGGCGTTCATCGGCGTTGCAGTCACAATGACAGGAGAGCTTGCCGATTGCTTTGAGACGCGAGCAGAGGGCGTAGCGGTTATTTTGGAACAACTGACTTCCATCCTTCCCGCTTCCATGGTAAAGGTCTATTGCGTGGATGGTACTTGGAAAACGGTCTCGCAATCGGCTCGGAATCCGTGGAGCGTAGCGGCTTCGAACTGGCATGGGCTAGCGAGGTTCGCGACTCGATTTGTTGGTAACCAGTCCTGTTTGCTTTTCGATTCGGGTTCCACGACGACGGATCTAATACCTATTCAGGCTGGCAAGATTTTCCTAGAGGCTCGAACTGACTCCCAGCGTCTACAAGCAGGCGCCCTAGTCTACACTGGCGTCGAACGATCCAGCGTCGCAGGCATTGTTACGGAGGTTACTCTCTTCGGTTTTTCCTGCCCGGTCATCAACGAACAGTTTGCTACCTCACGCGATGTCTATATGTGGTTAGAAAAAATGGAAGACTCGCCTTACTGCTACGAAACTGCAGACAACCGGCCAGCCACGCGCGAAGCTGCTAGGTTTCGCTTGGCCCGTGTCGTTGGTGAAGACGGCTCAACACTCGCTGATTCCGACATCGATCGGATTGCTGAACAAATAGCAAGCGCGCAAACACAATTGATTGCCAATGCATTTTCTAAGCTAGCAACGTGCAGTGCTAAGAACCAATCCGCGCGGACCAAGAAATCTCGAGCGGGATTGCACGTGTTCGAATGCGTCGTCATCAGTGGACACGGCGATTTCCTGGTCGAGTCCGCTTTGGCTGCGAGTGGTTGGGTGGGGAAACGGATTCTGTTGCGGGAGACGTTAGGCGTCGAGTTATCCCGGTGCGCTACAGCATACGCGATTTCGGTACTTGCCTCCGAGGAGTTGCGTAAGGACTAGTTTTATGACGGAGCGGATCGTAATCAAAATCGGTGGAGCGACACTTTTCCAGCCCAGTGGCTTTGAAAGAGTGCTCAGGTCGCTACTGAGCCAAAATCAAAATGCACAACTTTGGCTTCTGATTGGCGGCGGAGATTTGATAGAGTCGATGCGGACTATTCATCAAATTTATCCGTCTCTAAACGACGAAGAACTTCACTGGAGATGTGTGGAGCTGTTAGATCATACCTGGGCCATCGCAAAGGAAATAGTTCCTTTGAGTCATGCAATCACCAACCGTGAAGAGTTGGATCGGGCATCCCTTGATCGAAGTAAGCCTTTTGCATGTTGGGTGCGAGTTCAGGCATT
>JANLUJ010000103.1:0-5044 GCA_031363425.1 Pirellula sp. | reverse complement strand
GGTTTTTTGGTGTGGCTGGCCGCTGATGGTTCGCGGCGTGAAATCGTTTAGATCAATGAACTTGAATATGTTTTCGCTGATCGCTGTCGGAACCCTGGCTGCGTTTCTGTTCAGCCTGTTCGTCGTCATCTTCCCGAGTTGGATTCCTGCTGCTTTCTATGAGAACGGGCACCCTCCACTGTATTTTGAAGCGGCTGCGGTCATCATTACTCTCGTTTTGTTTGGGCAAGTTTTGGAGCTTCGCGCTAGACAGCAGACAGGTGGGGCCATTCGCGAATTGATGAAGCTGGCCCCAGAGATTGCACATCGAATTTCACCTCAAGGCGAGGATGATGTCGCCTTGAATGCTGTAGTGAAAGGGGATCGATTGCGGGTTCGTCCTGGTGAAAAAATGCCTGTTGATGGACGAGTGCTCAGTGGCTCAAGTAGTGTCGATGAGTCGATGCTGACAGGCGAACCGAATCCTGTGTCGAAGTCAGAAGGCGATGAAGTCACCGGTGGGACATTAAACCAAACCGGAGCGATCGTCGTCGAAGCGGTCAGCGTTGGAAACGAATCGGTATTGAGTCGCATTGTTCAGATGGTTGCGGATGCACAGCGCAGTCGCGCTCCGATTCAAAAACTGGTTGACGTCGTGGCAGCCTACTTTGTGCCTGCGGTGATGGCTTGCTCTGTTTTGGCATTTATCGGGTGGGCAATCCTTGGCCCTGAGCCAAGACTAGCACATGCCTTCGTCGCAGCAGTTGCGGTGCTGATCATAGCGTGTCCATGTGCACTTGGCTTGGCGACTCCGATGTCGGTAATGGTGGGCGTCGGACGTGGCGCGAAAAACGGTGTGTTGATCAAGAATGCAGAGGCTCTCGAGGTTATTGAAAAAATTGACACAGTTGTTGTTGATAAAACTGGAACGCTCACGCAAGGGCGGCCCGAGGTTACGGCGATCGAGACTTTTGGCAACTGGAATAGCAACGATATCTTAAAACTAGCTGGCGCTGTGGAGAGACAAAGCGAGCATCCTTTGGCACAAGCAGTCCTGCGACGATTGAAATCGGATCAACTTACGGCAAGTGAAGCAAGCGACTTCAAAAGTATTACCGGGGGTGGAGTTCAGGCGACGGTCGACGGCCGAATTGTTTTGATTGGCAAGGCTGATTTGCTCGCGGAGCAAGGCGTTGGCGACCTTGATGAGGCTAGGGGGCGAGCTGAACGGCATCAAGAATCGGGGAGCACTGCGATCTTTATTGCCATCGATAACAAAATAGCAGGTGTATTGGCAATCGCTGACCCGATCAAGGAAAGCACTCCAGCGGCGTTGAAGACATTGCATGAACTGGGCTTGAGAGTGATCATGCTAACAGGGGACGCTGAACGAACCGCTCGTGCAGTAGCTGCGAAATTGGGTCTCGACGAGTTCCATGCGGGAGTTTCGCCACAGGACAAGCATGATTTCGTAGCGAAGCTACGTAAGGAGGGGCATGTCGTTGCGATGGCTGGCGACGGGATCAACGACGCGCCAGCGCTCGCGGAAGCGGATGTCGGTATCGCAATGGGAACGGGAACCGGTGTGGCGATCGAATCTGCAGGCGTAACGCTCGTTGGCGGCGATCTGCGCGGTGTTGCAGCAGCAACCCGACTGGGTCGCGCTACCATGAGCAACATCCGGCAGAACCTATTCTTTGCATTTATTTACAACGTGCTGGGAATTCCAGTGGCGGCCGGACTTCTTTACCCTTTTTTTGGCGTGCTATTGAGTCCCATGATCGCTGCGGCAGCGATGAGTTTCAGCAGTGTGTCGGTTATCGCCAATTCGCTTCGTCTCCACACAGCAAGACTCACGTAAACGCTGCTTTCCGCGATTCGTTGACGTTGAAACGCCGACAGTAGCCACTGTCGCGGCTACTTTGGCATCTTCGTCTCGCTCTTTGCATTGCTATCCTTATCGACTCGATGCGTCTCAGTGAGGTTAGCAATTGCTTGCTACTCAATGTACTCTTTGCTCTCGCATCCGACCGTTCGCTCAATCTGGGCTAACATACCAGCCAATGTCGCTTCAATGCGAGCGACTTCGACTCGAAACATCAAAGCCTCAGAGAAATTTTCGGATAGTTGAATGAAGGATGTTTTTCCGACTGTGTATTCAGCTTGGGAGATTTCAAAAGCTTGTTCTGCCCTTGGGATAATTCTCTCAACATAGAGTGATCGTTGTTTGTCCAGCGATTGGGCTTGTTGAACTAGCCTGCGCAAGCGACCGGCGATCGAGTTCCATTCGGACTGATGCAGTTGTGCTGAACTATTCTTTTCGGAGACCGCTTGACAGATTCCAGCTTGAATCTTCTTTTTCCAAATTGGAAGCGTTGTGCCAACGGAAAAGCTGATATTGTCGATGCCATCGGCTACTGGACTGATTGCTTGACTCGAACTCATCATGCCATACTGCACGCCATAGGTCAGGTCTGGATATTTTTGCAGGGATGCCAGCCTCTGTTTTTGCAAGTCTCTCTGAATTTGCCACGCCAAGTTCTGCAGGGTCGGGTTGCATTGCTTTGCAGACGACAGAAGGGTGTCAAGTTGCGTTGGAATGTCGTTGACCTTCAAGTCGTTCTGGGGTTCGACGGAAAACGCCAATGGTTGCTGGACCAGCGTTGCTAGGTCGGCTTGAGCAACTTCACGTTGCTTTTCTAGTTCCAGGAGTTGCTGATCCCGTTTCTCGACCTCCAATTCAGCTCGAATGACGTCTTGTTGCGAACCTCCTGAGCGAAATCGATTCTGAGCTATTTTGACTATTTGTTCAGCCAGTTTTCTATTTGCATTGACGATCCGATGGGCTTCACCTGAAAACCAAACTTCGTAGTAAGCCAAACGCACCGATTCGGCGATCTCGCGCTCGATCTCCCGCATGTCGGCTTGAGCCATTCCGACTTCTCGTGCGGCGATCTCTGCCTGCGTTCGTAATTTCTCCGGCCAGGGAACTGTTTGAGACAGAGAAAGCTGATTCGTCATCCGTCCGCTTGCCAATTGCTGTGCATTGTTCGCAATCGGCCAGAACAGAGTTTCTGCCATCGGATCCGGAAGGGCTCGCGCCTGGGGAATACGAAACTGCGCGGCCGCAATCCGTGATCGAGCTGCTTGCAATTTAGGATGAATGGCGATCGCCTGTTGAATTAGCTCTTCAACTCCGGTGGGCGTTTTTCGCTCGTTTTTTTCGCTTTCAGCAGTCTTTTCTGTGTTTTTGTCTTTGTCTTTGTTGTCTGTTTCTCGTTTGTCATTCTTTTGCTTTGCCAGTTCTTTCTCGTCCTCCTGGTTAGACTCGTTAAAGTCCTTTGGTTTGCGTAATTCACTTTGTTCAGTTACCGCAAACACACTAGCTGAGGCTAAGACTACGGATCCGCTTTTGGCCAAGCTATCTTCGTTTATGGTAACAGGTGCCGTTTCCCGAGCGACCAATGTTAGCATTTCCTTCTTTGTGTTCTGCTCAGCGGAAATCGACGTAGGCGTCAGTCGAATTCTCGCCTCCGCCAGTTTACGGGATTGGGGACTTGCACACCCTACAATCGCTACAACCAGTTGAGCCAACAGCAAAAGAACCTGTCGGTTGAACCGTTTTTGAATCGATATTTGGGTCATTCTGTATCCTCTAATTCAAGCCCATTCGCAGGCACCTATGTCTTTTTTGAATGGCCGCGATTTTCGCCGTGAGCAACATTCGCTGAATGCGATTTGACGCTGGACAATCCCTTTTATCGGAATTGCAAAACGACAAATCCATACCACGCCGGTTTGTCGTCACAACCGTTAGTATCGATTCACTTAGATCGATTCACTCAGATCGCATCAGTTGGCGTACTCCAGGGGAGATGCCATTCCTTCACCCAGCAGTAGATGCAAGGAATTACGAAAAGCGTGATCAGGGCGACTCCCATTCCGCCAACGCTTGGGATAGCCATGGGTTGCATGACGTCCGAACCGCGTCCGCTATCGAGAAAGATCGGTGCTAGGCCGAGGATGGTCGTGACAGATGTCATCAGGCACGGGCGAATGCGTTTCATACCGGCTTCGACGACCAGGTTTCGCATATCCTCTTTCGTTTGTGGCGGCTTGTCACGCGCCAGATCTTCTAGATACGTGAGCATCACAATACTGTCATCGTCGGCGACGCCAAAGAGCGCGATGAACCCGACCCAAACGGCTACGCTCAGATTGCTACCCCAGAAAAACAGTCCAATGAACCCACCTGAGAACGAGATTGCAATATCAACGAAAACCAATAGCACCAGCCACCATTTGCCGAAGCCAAGGTACATCGAGAAAAACATCGAAAGCAGAACAATGGGGACCAATAGCGACAGCCTCGCCATGGCGCGCTGCTGGTTCTCGAACTGGCCGGACCACGTCCAGTAGTAGCCGGTGGGGACGACCAAGGATGCTTCGGAGGCCCGTCCGGCTGCGATCAGTTCGTCGCTCTTCTTTTTCTCGGATTGCAACAAACGTTCAGCGTCTTCGACGACGCTGATTTCGTCTCGGTCGCGCGTGTTCAAGGTAACATAGCCAACCAGCAGCCCGTTCTCGCTCTTAATTTCTTGTGGGCCAATACTGAATGCAAGTTTTGCCACCTGAGCGATCGGGATGTGCTCTCCCGTGGATGTCGGTACGAGAATGTGTTCGAGGTCGTCGAAACGTTCGCGTAACTCGCGTGGATAGCGAACTCGGATCTGGTATCGTTCTCGTTTCTCGACGGTTGTGGTCAGTGGCTCTCCGCCGATCGCGACCTCGATAATATCCTGAATGTCTCGGATGCTGACACCGTAACGCGCTGCCGCCACTCGATCGAGCTCGTATTCCAGGTAAGGCTTACCGACGAGTCGATCGGACACGACATCGACCGCGCCGGGCACTTTTTTTAAGAGTTGTTCCATTTGAAGTGCGACGCGTTCAATCTCCTGGAGGTCGTTACCAAAGATCTTCACCCCCATCATGGCGCGGAAGCCTGACTGCAACATCACGATGCGGGTTTGAATCGGTTGCAACCACGTCGGGAGCACACCGG
>JANLUJ010000052.1:0-4065 GCA_031363425.1 Pirellula sp. | reverse complement strand
GAAGTCTATACAATGGCGGATTTTGGTCACGGAGGCACGTATGCCGAATATGTCGCGGTCAACCAATCGCAGATCGCCCTTAAGCCAAAAACGCTTTCGTTGGTCCAAGCCGCCGCCCTGCCGATGGTCGCGCAAACCGCGTTGACCGCCCTCCGTTCCGGTGAACTAAAGAGCGGGCAAATTCCAAACGCTACCTTCGCCAATACCCGTTTTTGCCGAGATCCAACCAGCCGGGAGTTCGCCAATTGTAGCCCGTTCAAAGCCGTCGTCTGCCCAACTTGCTTGTGACAATTGGTAACCTATTGCTAAGACAGCCGACAGAATCCATTGCTTTTGTGACATCGCAAATTCCTTGTGAGAGATTTTGGCGCTCACAACAAGATGTTGTGTGCTGGGAATTCCATTTTAGAACATCATGGCACAAACTCACTCATTTTGTAGCCGGGCGTAGAAAGCGTCGTACTCCTGCAGGATCGACCTAGCCAGCAAACTAGCAGCTACCGCTTCCATAAGTTGGAATGAGGCGGGAATCTTTGCTAGTTCATCAACTGTGGACTGTTCGGTGAATGCAGCAGCGACGCAAGTTGCCAGTGAGATTCTCGAATTGGCTGGCAAGATTTGGCTACTTGGTGTCCTTTAGTGTGAATAGCTCGTCTGCCCACTTCACAAAGTGAGGAATGTTCGGCAGGTCGGTGTGGCCGCCGTCATGTTGACGCCATGCCAGTTCGCCTTCAAGCAAGTCTGTGTTAACTGGCGGCAACTTTTCTGTGTTGTAGTCGTCGCTGCGCCCTAGACCTCGCGCACCGAGCAATCGAAAGGCGGGTTGCGCAGCGATCGTGGCCATGAAACTGCCTTGTTGATCCAGCCACAAGGCGTCACCCTTCTCCGGGATGCCGTAGCTGATGAACGTCATTCGCGGTGCACACAATGCGATGAGCATATGAGCGTCAATAGGCAAGTCGTTGGCGTTCATTGAACCGAAAGACGATTCAGCGGTTCCGTACTTCAGGAAGTTACCGGCCATCCAATGGTATTCGCTGGAGCCAGTCAAGTTCTCTACTGCTTCGCCAAAGTTGCGGCGATAAAGACTCGCACCACCTTCTCCTGAGGAACCAACCAAGACCACCGCGAATCGTTGGTCGAAAGCCATCGTGACGAGAGCCGCTTTGCCATACCGAGAGACTCCTTCGATTCCAACTCTCTTCGCATCGATGGCTGCATCGGTTTCGAGATAGTCAAGTCCGCGCGATGCACCCCAAGCCCATGCTCGCAGCGAACCCCATTGATCGGGCTTGCGAGGCTGGCCCTTGTTTGTGAGCCCTATAATTCCGCGAGTCAAACCGCCTCCTGTCTGGCCTACTTTTCGGGGAGGTCCAAAGCGATTTTGCTGTTCGCCACCTGAATCATCTTGAATGCTGCCGACACTGATTGTTGCGTAACCCCAACCAGATTCGACCAGTTGGTGAGTTGCTGGCGGCGGGCCGCCTGTGCGATTTCCACCACCAAAACGCCCTCCAAATTCGACGTCTTCTCCGTCTGTCCCGAACAGAGTGAATCCGAACATCATCAGCGTTGGCACCGGACCTTTCGTGTTTTTTGGCACTACGACCGCCATCATGATGTTGACGTCGATATTTGGGCAGCCCGAATTGTCAACGTGACCTGCCAACCGCTTTTCAATGACATCGGTTTCGCCAATTTTCTTTTCGACGGTCTTTAGCAAGACCCATTTCACGGTCGGAACATTGTCTGGAATTCGTCCAAGCACTTCGCGTTCAAAGTCTTCCACAATTTCTGGACGTCGTTGCTTCCACCATTGGTCAGCCGTCGAAACCTTGTCACCATTCTTCAGAGTCATCAATTCCGGCAGTTTCGGATACGGATTCGCTTTCGACTCGTCCGTGTTTGCCGCGTTCGGGTTTTTTGAATCTCCACTCGGTCCCGGTCGCAGCTTCGCAATGCCAAGCTGCTTCTGCATCTCGCGGTGATCATCCTGAGTCGTGAAGGTGACGATATTGGCAGCGGCCGGCGTTTCAATACTAGGTGTTGCCTCTTGTGCGACACAGAAGGGTGACTGCCCAAGTGGTCCAAGGGTTACCATCAGTAAAAGTACGCAGTAAACGAGCTTCGGAGGATTCATATTGAGCTTTAGCATGACAAAGTTGAGAGGCCGGATTTGCATACTGAATCAATGATATCAACATTCGTACGAAGCCGCGTGATCTTCCGAGTGAAAAAAGGCTGGGTAAACACGTACGACTAACAGATTCGAGATAGCACATACCTGTACTACAATTCGCTTGTGCAACCGGTTAGTTTCATGTCGACAGTGGGGGGGTATCGGCCTAGCAGCAACCTCTTGCCTAGTGGTAACGAGTCGCCAACTCCCCCAGATGCCAGTTCTTTGGTCTTCGTCCGATGCAACCACCTGCGCGTTTGCATAGTGTGAAATCGCCTGACAAAGTCGCTTTCCCATGGGGCCGTTTGCGGCTTGGCAAGCGACGAGCCAAATGCAGCCGATACTCAATGGTTTCAACGCGGAAAGGAGAGCAACGTTATTGTTGTTCAAGTCGGCAACGCGTTCACCGATTACCAAGCCGCCACCCCCGTCGATTCCGTGGCAGTTGATGACGAGGTTCGACAGCGATCGAAATCCGTTGCCTACCGCTCCGGCTTGAGCGCCCAAGATGAGTGCGACGAGTTGCGCCGTGGTAGAACCGCTTGTACCACGGATGGTCGTATCCATCCCGTATTCAGGCCCTGGGACATCATGCGAATTAAAAGCTAACGATGGGGAATTCATAATGATCATAATAGGATTTTCTTCGTCGGGATTGGTTGTAGTTATGAATAGACAACGCCACTCAGTATTAATACTCCCGAAGAAGGACCTACTTCCACCGATTCAATGTAGAAAAATATTATCATTTCATTCTTGGCCCTCAATTTTCGCCGAAGCTGTCCGTTCATTCTATGGACGATCGATGCCACTCACTGTTCGTATTTGGTCGGGAATTCAAAGACGCGGCGAATCGGAATTTATCCGATTTTCTTTTTGATAGCTTTCGCAATGCTCGACCGATGTGTTGCCGGATTGGGTTGCCCTCTGCCCCACAAGTCGTCTCGTCCGCGAATTTGATTCGCCGTACTTGCCATGCGGCTGACCGTAAACCTCGCGTTCTGAAAGACCCCTGCACAACCAGCGCCTTGCCGCAACGCGAACACTGTTCCACATCTGTCATAATATCACCCTCACCCATTTCGAGTTGTTCTTTGATTCTGCGAGTTTTCAACGACGTATCTGCATGCGTATCAACGATTGACGATAAAGGATCGAAGCGTATTCTAATGAAACAATGCTATGAAATCGGAGCGATCGCGCAGAGGGTCGAATTCGCTCATCGCTTTTATTTCCTTCGGATCCCCAACGCCCGCTTTCAATGCACGTTTGATGAATTCGATAGCATCTAATGAATAATCGTGCATCGAAACATTAATTGCTGAGAATTTTATCATCCAAAACTTTAGATTGACCGATGCCATGCTGTTTGCTTTTCAGCAAGGCTCCGCCAGTTCTGTGGTCGCGTTCGTGGCGATTTGCTTGGCGATACTAACGTCGTTCTTGTTGGCCGCTTGGATGACTACAACTCCTCGAAGACAATCCGTTCGAGTTGTCGCCGTACTCGCCAGTGGCATGGCATTGTATGGATTAACTATCGCAGGCATCGTTGTCTCGGGAATCTTCGAGACAGCGTTCGTCCCGTTCGGCCCGCTATTCTTGGTTGTTACTATCGCAATAGCGATTTCGATCGGATTCTCGCGACCAGGAATTCGTATCGCTGCAGGCATTCCACTCGCGTGGCTAGTCGGCTTTCAATCGTTCCGTTTGCCATTGGAAATAGTATTACACGACTGGTATCTATCTGGCACGATCCCTGAATCGATGACCTGGTCGGGAAGTAATTGGGACATTATCAGTGGTATTGTTGCACTGGCTGTTTGTCCTTTTGTTTCGCGATGGCGTGCACTGGCATGGATCGCGAATGTCGTTGGCATCGTACTTTT
>JANLUJ010000018.1:0-7014 GCA_031363425.1 Pirellula sp. | reverse complement strand
GGAAGCAGAACAATCCAGCAGGACAAGCCTGCGGTATTTTTGAATCCCTTTGCGCAGAGGCCCTTGGCCAATCCTAAAGCCCTATTCCCACCTATCCACCAGGGCTTAGAACTCTTGTTAGGACCTCGAGCAAATCGGTCTTGGCTATGATTTGTTCGTTTGATTCAGGAACTCTCTGAGGAGAACGCGTTGGATGCATGGGGCTGGAATTCCCGATGCTTTTCGCTGGTTCGGGCCGTAGAGGCCAGTAGGCATGTTGGGCGTCTACGATCCGCAACCGTCCGTTATGCTTACGGGCCAATTGTTCGATTCGCCTTGCGTCCGTAAATGTGAACGCAAGATATCCGTCCTCGATTCCAATGTAGCGAATAGACCATAGGGCCGCGTCCATTCGGAGCTCTGCAACCTCCAACAACCTGGATGCAACTTTTGGAAGCGGCCCGAACCGATCGGCCAACTCCTGCCGAATCTCAGCGATTGCATGGACATCCTGCAATCGGCTTAACCGCCTATAGACGTCTATCTTGTGCCGCATCTCCGGGATGTACTCGCTGGACAGGAATGCTTCGATCGGCAAGTTAACCTCAACGTCGATTTTGATCTTGGGCGGCTGACGAGTAAGTTGCCGGACGGCTCCCTCCAGCCGTTGACAATAAAGCTCATAGCCAACGGTGGCAATGTGACCGCTCTGCTGAGTTCCAAGTAAATTCCCGGCTCCACGAATTTCTAAGTCGCGCATCGCAATACCGAACCCGGCACCTAACTGAGAATACTCCTCGATGGCATGCAGTCTTCGAGCAGCATCGGGGTTGAGATTGCGATTGCGATCGACCAGCAAATAGCAGTGGGCTTGGTTTTTGTATCGACCCACTCGTCCTCGCAATTGGTGTAGCTCGGAAAGTCCATAGCGATTTGCTTCGTCAATAAAGATGGTATTGGCGTTCGGAATATCGAGTCCACTCTCAATGATCGTGGTTGCCAATAAGATGTCCGCCCGATGTTCAATGAAATCGAGCATAACTTGTTCCAGTACTCCCTCGGCCATTTGGCCGTGGCCGATAAGTATCCTGGCCTCTGGCGCAATGCGCTGTAGCCGGGCAGCGATCGAGTGCATGTCTTCGATGCGATTGTGTACAAAAAAGATCTGGCCGTCCCGATTCAACTCACGCAAGATCGCATTGCGAATCAGTGCATCGTCGAAGCGTACGACCCGCGTCTCAACTGCCATTCGCTCTTCGGGTGCCGTTTCTAAATTGGAAATGTCGCGAACACCCAACAGAGACATGTGCAAGGTTCGAGGGATCGGAGTCGCAGACAGAGTCAAGATGTCCACCATCGAAGCCGATTTTTTGATTCTCTCTTTTAGTTCGACGCCAAACTTTTGCTCTTCGTCGATGACCAGCAATCCCAAATTGAAAAACTGGACATCGGCGGATGCCAAGCGGTGCGTGCCAATGACGATATCCACTTGACCATTTGCCAAACGCCTTAGCGTCTCCTTTTGCTCTGCATTCGTTTCAAAGCGACTAAGTTTCGCAATTTCGAATGGGAACTCGATCATTCGCTTTTTGAACGTTTTGTAGTGCTGTTCCGCTAGTACCGTCGTTGGTACTAACACGCCGACTTGGTAGCCGCTCTCGACCGCTTTGAAAGCGGCACGCATAGCAACCTCCGTTTTTCCAAAACCGACATCGCCACAAATGAGCCGTTCCATCGGTCTAACACTCATCATGTCTGCTTTGGTCGCAGCGATCGCCGTGATTTGGTCAGGTGTTTCCTCATAGGGAAAGGACCCGTCAAATTGGCTCTGCCAAACCGAATCTGGTTTAAACGCAATGCCAGTAAGATGTTTGCGCTGAGCCTGCAACTCCAGCAATTCAGCAGCCATGTCTGTGACCGCTTTCTCAGCTGCAATTTTCTGTCGGACCCACGCCTGGCTTCCGATGCGAGCCAATTTCGGTCGAGCTTTGGTCGCACCCACGTAACGCTGTACCAGGTCGATCTTGCTGCTCGGTACATAGAGTTTTGTCCCACCGTCAAACTCGATGGTCAAGTGCTCGAATTTCTGTCCCTGTTTCTCAATCAACTCCATCCCTCGATAAACGCCAATACCGTGAGATAGGTGGACAACGAGGTCCCCTTCACGAAGGTCGAGGAAGCTATCGATCGCCCTGGAAGCAAGTCGTCGCGAGGAACGACGTAGCGTCGAACGCTTGAGCAATTGATTGACGGTGAGTACAAATGGTCCCTTGGGCTGAAGCTCAAATCCGCTACTTAGCAACCCAAGCTCTAACTTCACGCGTCCTGCCTTGAAGGCGGCACTGTGTTGCATCAAATCGTTCAGCCGACTCAACTCCCCCTCGTTAATACATGCGATCAAGGCGGTTCGGTCGCTACCCAATGCGCCGTCGATATCCTTCGCGATGTTTTCTAGCTCGCCTCCGATGCGTTGCACATCGCCGATTGGAATCCGCAACAATTCGCCTAAAAACCCTTCCGCAGCCAATTGCGTGATTTGCGCAAAAGCGTACTTGCCAATTTCCGAGTGCAGTTCGTTGGGATCGCGGAATCGTTCAGGAAACGGTACTCTTGCCTTGAACGCGTTGGCATTGTAAATCGCAGCAATAGGTTCGCTCAACAATACCATCGTGTCCTGTGGCAAATAGTCGAGCAGCGAGGCTTCCTCCTTGGTTGCTTCGTTGGCTGCGATCAAATCAACTCGGTCTAGTCGACTTAGCGACCGCTGTGTTATCGAATCGAAGCTGCGAATCGACTCGATCTGGTCATCAAACCACTCGATGCGCCGGGGCTCTCCACAGTCAGGTGGGTATACGTCCAAAATGCCGCCGCGAGCCGTAAACTCGCCCGGCAATTGAACGCTCGTCGTCGTTCGGTAACCTGTCGACGCGAGCCATCGTTTTAGTTCCGCCAAATCGACTCGTTGGCCTAAGCTTAAACTTCGGCGGTCTTGCCTAAGTTGCTGAGGGCTGGGCACTCGATGCATGAGTGCCGGAATGGTAGTGACAATGACAGGGACGTCCATCTTGTTGTCCACGCGACTGTCTCGTTGGGCCTGGCACGCATCAAGTCTTGAGAGCACCTGCAATCGCTGGATCACCTCTTGTTGCTGAAGAGAATCTTCATCGAGATCATCCGAAGAAGGAGGAAAGACATCGCAGTTGCGGTCAAGAAAAAAGTCCAGGTCGCGAGCAACCGTCTCTGCATCTTGATGTTGGGCAAGCACTACCAACATGGGGCGACGAAATCGTTGAATTGTCGCAGCTGCCATAGGTGCGACAGCCCCAAGCCAAGCACCCTCCCAACAAATGCTACTTCCGTTAGCCCATTTGTCGGTTGCTTCGCGAAAGGCTTTCAATTCCGTGATGCCTTGAAGCAATTCGCGAGCCTGGGTTTCTCTTCGAGTCATCGCATCCGGTTTCGCAATCAACTCCGCTTCATGGATTTGAGCTTCTCGCAGCCGTTGCTTTTCAGCATGATCGATCTCAGGTTTTGACTCGGAGCCCGATTTGGGTTTTGCTGAGCCTGAGGCGCTAGCCGATTTCTTGCGGAGCGGCTCGGCTAGCGCCTCCGGCTCAGCCAATGCGTTGCATTGAGGCAAAGAAAGCGAGACGCCTTTCTTGGCTTCTTCGGCCAATCGGGATTCGCGCGTGACTCTGGCGATTTTGGTAGGTGTTGGCGCAGAACGATCGATTGCCGCAGACTCGATCGGTGGATTCTCAGCAATCACATCGATTGAGTCGGAAGCGTCGGATCTATTTAGAAAATCGGCCAACGTTCGTTTGGCCTTTGGCCTTTGCGGCTTCATCAGACTCTATTCGTTTTCAAAGTTCTTTAGTACAAAAGCCCACGTATCCGCTGCCGTATCGACAAGTTTGCTAACGGGCGTTCCTGCCCCATGTCCGGCGCTCGTCTCGATACGAATCAGGGCTGGTTTTGGACCGCTTTGACAAGCCTGCAAACGAGCTGCAAACTTAAAACTGTGTCCGGGCACGACTCGATCATCATGGTCCGCCGTAGTGATCAAGGTTGCGGGATAGCGCCTGCCTGGAACTAAATTATGAAGCGGAGAGTAAGCTAGCAAAGTCCTAAACTGCTCTAGATCGTCACTGCTGCCAAATTCATTTACCCAGGCCCAGCCAATAGTGAATTTGTGGAATCGGAGCATATCCAGCACGCCTACTCCGGGCAATGCCACCGCGAACAATTCCGGGCGCTGCACCATGGTTGCCCCGACAAGCAAACCGCCATTGCTGCGTCCCTGGATCGCAAGTTTTTTCGGATTCGTATATTTTTCTTGAATGAGATATTCGGCTGCAGCGATGAAATCATCGAACACGTTTTGTTTGTTGTGAAGCATGCCAGCTTCATGCCATTCGCGTCCATATTCTCCGCCACCTCTCAGATTCGGTACGGCGTACAGTCCCCCAAAATCCATCCAAGCCAAAGTCGCAGGAGAAAAGGTTGGCATGATGGATATGTTGAATCCACCATAGGCATAGAGCAAGGTTGGTAACCTTCCATTTTTTTCTAAGCCCTTCCTGTGCGAAAGAATCATCGGCACTTTAGTGCCGTCCTTGCTACGGTAAAAGACCTGCTCCGAGACGAAGTCAGCCGGATCAAATGCGAGCTTTGGTTGACGCCAAATAGTGGCCTTGTTGTCAACGAGATCCAGTCGATAGGTAGTTGGAGGCGTTATGTAATTGGTAAAAGAGTAAAAGGTCTCTTTCGCCGTGCGCTTGCCATTGAAGCCCGCAACCGTACCAAGCGAGGGCAGTGCCAAATCTTCAAGCCGCTTGCCTGAAGTTGTATACTGGCGTACGATGCTCTTAGCATCCTTGAGATACGTTACCAAGAACCGATCGCCAAACAGACCAAAGGACTCTATCGTCTCTTCCGCTTCGGGAACAATCTCTTTCCAATGATCGCGGTCCGGCTGGTCGATGTCGATTGCAATGATTCGTCGTTTGGACGCCGAGTTGTCGGTTCGAAAATAAAATCGTGACCCATCGTTTCCGATAAATTGATAATCGCTTTCAAAGCCCGTTACCAACTCTGTAACTCCTGTCGCACCTTGAACGGATTTTGCCTCGAGCTTCGAATAAAAGATCTGGTTTCTCTTTTCCGTACCGCGCCAAACCGTGATGATTAAATACTGATTGTCATTGGTAACAGCCCCACCGAAACCCCATTCTTTTTCCCCTGGACGTTGGTAGATCAGAGTATCTGAGTCTTGCGGAGTCCCAATACGATGATAGTAGAGTTTTTGGAAATAATTGACACCGGTGAACTCAACATCCGAGCGAGGTTTGTCGTAGCGACTGTAAAAGAAACCGGCATTGTCCCCGGTCCAGGAGACCGAACTAAATTTGACCCATTCGATTTTGTCCTCCAAGTCCTTGCCGGTTGCGATGTCACGAACACGCCAGGTATTCCAATCACTTCCAGCACTTGCTAAAGAGTAGGCTAACAGCTTACCATCGTCGCTGGGTATATCTGCCGTGAGAGCGACCGTTCCATCTTCGACAAGCGTATTCGGATCCAGTAGTACTTTCCGCTCACTGTCGAGACTGTCCGACACATAAAGGATGCTCTGGTTTTGGAGGCCGTTATTGTGGGTGTAGAGATAGCGTTCTCCGTGCTTTGAAGGAAAACCATAGCGTTCGTAGTTCCAAAGCGCGCTCAATCGTTCCTTGATGGCATCACGTCGATCGAATGTCTTTAGGTATTCATGCGTAACATCGTTTTGAAGCTTAATCCACTCCTTGGTGTCTGTGGAATCAACATCTTCAAGCCATCGAAAAGGGTCTTCCACCGTTCTGCCGTGATACTTGTCAGATTGAGAAACGACTTTTGATTTCGGATATTGAAGAGTCATCGCGAGGTCAGGTTGAGCGGCAAGCTTCGTTGTAGGTCCATCCGCGCCAGACTGAATTTGCGCGACCGCCAATGGACTACTTAGCAGCACTAGGCAACTTAAAAGTGACTTTAGCATTTCGGTGGCAGGAAAAAAGTTACTGTGGAATAGTGGGAACTGAAGGGAATGGCTGAGTAGTATACTGGAATAGCCAAGCTTCGTTACCAGTTCTCTGGGTTTCAAGTAGGTCCGGCTGTCCTCAGCCGGACGTTATCTTCAGGCTTTTAGGCGACCGGCAGGTTTTCAGCCTGAGGACAGGCTGACCTCCGTGAGGCTACATCGTCCCCAGAATCCGAATGCCTTGGATGGCCGCTTCCACATCCGCAAAAGTACTCGTATGACCGAGACTCAACCGCAACGTCCCGCCATTTCGATCTGTATCTAAAAAGGAGTGGATCAAGCCAGCACAATGGTAACCCGACCTCGCTTCCACTCCGCAAGCAGAGTCAAGCAAAATGGCCATCTCATGGCAGGATAGAGTTTCGCATGACACGCTTATAACTGGTAGCCGCGTTCGATGGGCATCATCTGGACGCGGACCGACCAATTTTAGATTCGGCGTCTGCAGAATTTCATTTATTATTTGGTTCGACCAAACTCGGAGGTTTTCGTTCGCGGGCTGTCTCTCAAGCCATTCAAGCCCGGCTTTCAACGAAGCAACACCCGGTAAATTACAGTTCCCGGATTCAACTGCGGATAGCCAATCGAACGGGCCATCGATCGAGTCGCTTTGGGTTCCTGTCCCTCCGATCCAAACCGGTTCCATTCGTGACTGGATATCGCGCTGAACATAAAGGAAGCCGGTGCCGAGCATACCGCCAGCTCCTTTGTGACCAGGCGCTGCCAAGATGTCGATTTGATCAGCTACCACATCGATGGGGAGGTAACCCAGCGACTGAGCTGCATCAACCATAAAGATCGCACCGTGTCCCTTTGCAATTGCCGAGATGGACCGAATGTCCTGAATGGTTCCTGTAACATTTGAAACGTGATTGAGGATAACCATCCCCGTTTTCGACTTCATCGCTTCATGGACTCGGGTCGGGTCGACCCAACCGGTCTTATCGCATGGGACGGCA
>JANLUJ010001398.1:0-3667 GCA_031363425.1 Pirellula sp. | reverse complement strand
GTAAAAACTGATTCCATTGCATTAAACAGGTTGGAATCAATCGCATCCGGTCTTCGCAAAGTGACAATCGTTCGGTGGCTTTTCGAAGCATCTTTCTTTGAACCGAACAGGAGGTCTCGTCCTCAGCTCTCGCTTTAGCGGTGCAACGCAACAATTCTTCACGCGCCTCCGTCCATCGCCTCTCTGCAATGCGTTTTTCGTTGGACCAGTACTCAGGAAGCTCCTTTTCGAGCCACGAAGTTACGCGTTGGAGCTGTTGACGGATCTCGTCCACTTGTTTGCGAGTGTCGTGTCGCAGATTGCCAATAGACTCGACAAAAGACTCTATCGCCGACAAGCTTTTGACGTTTGCTTCAGCCATTTCCGCGTTGATACTCCTCGATCAATTCTGCCTTCCGCATGAGATACGGCACATGCCTTTCGCTTGTCTCAATCAAGCGCCCCAGTTGCTTCAGCTCCTGCTCGAAGTCTGCGGCGAATTTGACGTGCTCCTGGTCTCGCCAAGATGTTGCCAGCTGTTGCATCTGCTGCGATAGTTTGCCGGAAGCGTCCGCCAGCAGTCCGGAAAAGCGTTTCAGCTGCATCGCGAAATTGCGAAGCTGTTCTGGGTCAACAATCGCTTGAGCCATGTCTTACTCGATTCAAATTTTGAGGCTGTGCGGATGGCCGTCGCCTACGGCTCGGGGTTAAACGATTAGCACCTGACAATTATTTGGCGGCGTTGCCAATGCAATAAAGAAACTCCTGTCGTTTGTCACCGCGAAGCGATGCGGCGCGGTAGTAGATGCGGCTATCACAAATCACCATTGTGGCAAGCACTTGATCACCAAGATGGTTTTTGCCAAGCAATGAGTATTCCTTTGGATCAGCGCGATAAACAAACGTATCGCCCGTTTCATTGGTTGCATAGATCTTATCGCCGACCAGAACGGGCGATGACGAAAACGTCCCCCCTAATCGTGCTTTCCAAAGCTCTTTGCCGGTGTCAGCTGACCAACATATGGCGATTCCCTCATCCAGGACACCGTACAAGCACCCTTCTCGAACCAGAAAAGACGGCACATAGACTCGGCTATTGTTTTCCCATTCAAGCTTTCCTGAGCCGTCCGCAATCACCGCAGACATGTGGTTTTTGGGGTATCCGCCACTCGAAAAAACACGCTTGCCGTCGGTTACGGTCGATGTTACGCATTCCGTGGTTGCGCCGGGCACCTCCCAAATAGTTTTGCCAGTCAATGGCTCGAAGCTCGAAATCAAGTCGCAGCCCGTCATGATTAATTGATCCTTTCCAGCAATATGAAGCAAGATCGGAGAAGGATAATTTGGTAGCTTGGGGCGTTCTCGACTCCAAACGATTTGCCCGTTCTTTCGGTCCAATCCCGCGATGGCGCCACCTGCTTTGTTGTCGGCTGAGACGATCACAAGCGATTGATAGAGAGCCGGGGAAGAGCCGTAGCCTTGGTGTTCAACGTAATCGCAAATCTTGGTCTGCCAAATCTGCGTGCCTTCTAAGCTGAGAGCTGTCGTCATTAAGGCTCCGTTGTTAGGAAAGTTGACGATGATGCGTTCGCCATCGCAGGCAGGCGAACTGGATGCGGCGGTCGACTTGTTGTTTTTTCGCATTCCTCCACTTGCATGCACCACGGACATCCAAAGCTGTTTGCCGGTCGAACGATCGAGACAGATCACCATTTGAGCACCGTTGGATTCGTCTGCAGTTTGCAGGAAAATACGATTTCCCATCAGCGTCGGAGAACCGTGTCCTCGCCCGGGCAGAGGCGTTTTCCAAGCAATGTTTTCATGGTCGTCCCATGTGCCAGGGGGCGTTTGATGGGGTGATGCCGTTCCATTTCGACTTGGTCCTCGCCACCAAGGCCAGTCGGTTTCTGCAATCGTAAATCCATCGTTTACATTGGCGATGTCATCGGATCGAAGTACCTGTACGCAAAGAAGTGAGCACAGGGCAAAAAAGGGTAATCGCAATTTCATTTGGAATTTCGAAAATTAGGGAGGGAATGGTCTTTACCCGACTATTCATATATCGGAAAAAAGCAGCCAAAAGCACTTTCGCAGAACGCGCCAGGGTCGTTGAATCGCTGGTTTTTGTCGAGTGAACCAATGCTATCCATTTCTGCTTGAGTGAGTTCGAAACCTGCAAGGTCAATGTTTTCTCTCAAACGCTCGAGCTTACTGGTTTTCGGGACGATGGCCGTGCCTCTTTGTACACCCCATCGAAGAACGATTTGGGCCGCAGTGCGATGGTGAGCCTTCGCGATCTGTTCCACTACGGGGTGAATGAGGACTGAGTCGCTTTCGGTTGCCATGCCAATTGGAATATAGGATGGGGCACCAAGCGGCGAGAAACCTGTCACCGCAATCGACGACTCGCGGCAATATCGAAGAAGCTTAGACTGTGTAAGGTACGGATGTAACTCGACTTGCAAAACACTAGGGGGGATCCTGCACTGCGAGAGAAGGTCCCGAATGAGGGAAGTGCCAAAATTGCTTATTCCAATGGATCGCACCAAGCCTGCGTCAACGAGTTCCTCCATCGCTTGCCAAGTATCTCGAATGGGGACCGAATCTGCAATCATTCGTGGTTTAGACGCATTTGGATCGGCGAACCAGCCGGCTGGATAACGAGTCTCGAACGGAACATATTGAAGAACAATTGGGAAGTGAATTAAGTAAAGATCAAGGTAATCCAGCTTTAAGTCAAGGAGCGTTCGCTGCAAAGCGGGTTTGACATGCTCTGGTTGGTGATACGTATTCCAAAGTTTACTGGTCACCCATAGTTCATCTCTCTTGCAATGGCCCTGACGAAATACCTCAGCGATTCCGTCGCCGACATTGGCTTCGTTGCCGTAGTCGGAGGCGCAATCCAAATGGCGATACCCTACTTTGACTGCTTCCACGGTCAATGCAGCGGCCTCGGCCTTTTCCACTTTCCAAAATCCGAGCCCAACCGCAGGCATTGGCCTGGAGTTCGAAACAGCCACAGAAAGGCTATCGGTTTGTGAATCGGGTTTCGTTTTATTTAGAATCGACATTCTCAACACTTAAAAGAGACAAGCAATCAGGATACTTTGGGATTCGAAGGGAATGCAGATCATAACGAACCCCGCACCTACTTGCCACCGACTTCGATCCGATAGAAAATGCGAAGGGGATCGAATTGAGGTTGAAAAAATCCATTGCGGCGAGAGGACTGCACAATTTATGGCCGCTCTTGGGCAGATTGATTTGCATGCCGCTCTAAATCGTTTTGGTCTGGAAGACTTCCGCAAGGGCCAACAGGAGGTCATTAGCCACATCATCGCTGGCCACGATTGCCTGTGCGTTATGCCCACTGGCGGTGGCAAAAGCCTTTGTTACCAATTGCCCAGTTTAGTCCGCCCCGGCTTGACGATCGTTGTATCGCCACTTATTGCCTTGATGAAGGACCAGGTGGACTCACTCTCCAACCGTGGCATTTCTGCCACCTTGATCAACAGCACCTTGTCGACGGCTGAACAAAACCAAAGACTGGAGCATGTCGCGGGCGGCCACTATGCAATGGTCTATGTCGCTCCCGAGCGTCTTCGGAACTCTCGATTTCTGGACGCGATTCGCACGACACCAATCCAATTGCTGGCCGTCGACGAAGCCCATTGCATCAGCGAATGGG
>JANLUJ010001378.1:0-9260 GCA_031363425.1 Pirellula sp. | reverse complement strand
CAGATCACGTCCGCCCGTGCCGGCGTTGCCTCCAGGGTGCTGACCGTGGCCAATACGGCGGGCTCCTTGAGGTTGACGGCAATGGAGCTGCACATTGTAGCAAATCTCATTGCAAACGATGACGAGCTGAATCATCTGGCATCTGGTGGCGAGGCTCTGCCTCGTAACCCACTGCCTTGCAGGCTCCGCCTGCTGTTTTCAAACAAAAGTCGCAAAAACCGATGGTCGGCACTAGCGTTTTCAATTATCCAATTAACATCCCCATGACAAGGTGACACTATGACGTCAGAAGTATCTCGAAGATCGTTTTTGTCCACGGCATCGACGGCTGTAGCCATTGCCGGTGCGACCCAATTGTCAGCAAAAAGTTACGGTCGAATCATGGGAGCCAACGATCGGATTGGGGTTTCCGTGATTGGTGGCGGTGTGATAGGCAACGCACACTTTGAAGTGATCAACAACCTTAAGGACAAGAATAATCTGATGCCCATTGCAGTCGCTGACTGTTGGAAGACGCGGGCTGACGCGGGCAAAGCAAAGATTGGTGCGTTGGAGTCGCATACCGATTATCGACGCGTGCTCGACAACAAAGACCTCGACTACGTGGTGGTTGCAACGCCAGAACATTGGCACTGGACCATGACGATTGATGCCATGGATGCAGGCAAAGCGGTCTATTGCGAAAAGCCGATGACCCACACGATTCCTGAAGCGCAAGCGGTAATGAAGAAACAAAAAGAAACCAAGCGGCCGCTGCAGGTTGGGGTTCAAGCCATGTCGGATGACAGTTACATTTCAGCCCGCGATGCGATTCGCGACGGCGTCATCGGCAAAGTGATTCAAGCACAAATTGAGTATGTCCGCCGGTACGACTCAAAGAAGGGACCATGGAGGGAACCAGAGCAAGTGGCCGAGCATCCAACTAAGCCCGCGGATCTAGATTGGAACGCTTGGCTTGGGTCCGCAAAGAAGATCGATTGGAATCCTAACCACTACTTCGAATGGCGTTGCTATTCCGCCTATTCGGGAGGCATTTGCACGGACTTGTTTATCCATCGAATCACGCGGATTATGAAAGCTTGCGATCTGCTATACCCTCGTCGCGTGGTTGGAATGGGGGGCATTTGGCAATGGCCAGATGGGCGAGATTTGCCGGACAACATCGAGATGATATGCGAGTATCCCCGCGGCATGACCGTTTACGTATTGGGGACAATGAGCAATCGCGTCGGGATCGACCATTTGATTCGAGGATACCGCGGCACCCTCGAATTTACAAAAACGGGTTGGGTTGCCAAGAACAAAGATGGCTTGGTGCTTAAGGAACATACCAAAACCGGTGGAGAAGATCAGAATCTGCACCATACCAATTTGCACAATCATCTTCGCAACGGCGAAGCGCTCAACTGCCCAATTGAATTGGGGATGGCAGGCGTGGTAGCGGTGAACATGGCCAACGAAAGTTGGCGCAGCAGCCAGATGATGGGATGGGACGCAGTCAACGAGAAAATGGTACCCGCCAATACGCTCAAGTTGAGTCACGAACCAGAAGTGAAGTCCTAAAGCGGTTCGCCATGAAAGACCGTCGAAGAGTCGCGTATTCTATCGTCGCAATATTGCTTCTGCTTTTGTTCTGTTTTGGTGGCTATTCCATTTACCGGTTTACCAGGAGTGTGAGCCCGAGCGATATGGCTCTACGCAAAAAGCTAGTTGGAACTTGGGTTGTGGCGGAGGAAGAGTCGAACGACTTGGTCTTTCGCGCCGACGGTAAATTCGGGTCGATTGAAAAAAATGGTGATCTGTCCATGGAGTATGAATGGGCGGCCTATGGCAATACTCTGCAAATATATTCCGTAACCAGCAAACGCCGACTTAGTAGCATGATTGGACGGCATCTTTTGGGCCAATACGGATTGGGAGGCAAAATTGAGGATATTTCTGACGACCGATTTCAAGTGCTTTTTTACTCAGACGGCAAGCGACGAACGTTTACGAGGGCAGCGGATAAACCATAGACTGGAGCTGTTCGCGTGCTAGGACCGGATCCAGGTTCAATAGGGAGAATGAAATGTCGAAAAAACTTGTCACACGCCCAAATTTAGATCATTTGAGGCAGCAAGCGAAAGCTCTTCTAGCTGACTTGCGAAACTCGCACGCGTCCGCCATTGCCACGTTTCGCGAGCAACTTCCCTCAGCTTCAAGTTCGTCGGATTCGGAAATCTTGAACACCAACTGGAGATTGGCTGATGCACAATTTGCAATTGCACGTCAGACTGGATTTGCGAGTTGGCCTAAGCTGGCTGTTCATGAGCACATGAGCGGCGGACTGAAAAGAAAATTGCAATTGGGAATTCTATCCTGGGAGGGTGACACACTTGTCGTGAATATGGCCGCTCCAGGTAAACCTCGCCCAACGGATTTCCAAAGTAAGGTCGGGAGTATGCAGACCATTAGTCATTGGCGAGTCAAGGGTTAGACTTCGTAACACGTCAGAAAGAACGCAGAACATGCATTGTCGAATTCTATTCCTGCAAATCTGCGCTTTGCTGGCTAGCGCGTTTATTTGCGTTCCATGCGGTTGCGGTCCAAAGTCCGAGCGAACAGAAGAACGACCTAGCCCGTCGATTCATGAGCAAGTGTTGGAGGTTGAGCGAGGAAACTCTCGCGAAATCCGATCGAGTATACCAATTGATGACGCGGCATTCGAACTGCTTCGTGGACTAACGGCGCTTGAAGTGCTTGCCCTAACGCAAGCGGACGTAACAGACAAGATCGCAGATGTATTGTCTAGCCTTGAAGGCCTTCGGCAAATTCGACTTGAAAAAGCATCTCTCGGAGAACCGTCGGCGAGAGCGATCAGTAAGCTTACCAAATTGTCGTCGATCAATTTGCCAGACTGCGAAATCTCCGACGAGGGTATAAAGGATTGGCCACTATTGAACGAACTGGTCCTGTTGCGAATAGGAAGCCCGAATTTAAGCGACTTTGCCATGGAGACTGTTGCGAAAATGACGTCGCTCAGATTTTTGCATCTTATCGACGTTCCAATTTCAGACGCAGGGCTTAAACACCTATATGGTATGGAACACTTGGAATCCTTTTATCTAGACGGCGGACGTGTCACTGACGTCGGTTTAGTGGCACTACTTGAGGCAATGCCAAAACTACATTTCCATCGCAATCAACAGCATCTGCTAAACGATCGGCGTACAAACGATCACGGGAAACACTAGCCCCCGTTTTCCCATCGTTTGTATTCTTGTTATACTGAGTCAGTGCGAAAGTATTTCAAAGGTCAAACGAGCCAATCGATTGGCTTATCGTACAATAAACCTTGAATGCACCCACCAACCTAAATCCTAACGAGATTTCTCCAACATACGAGCTTGAACATGAGTGTAAAACGATTCTTATTCGCGTTTGCGTGCGCGGGTTTTTTGTGCGTATATCAATTTGGTTTTAGCTTTCAAAGAGTGGGTGGAGTAACCGAAAAGGCTGTAACTGCAGCGGCTGCATTGCTTGCATCGCTGGATGAATCGCAAAAAAGCAAAGCGATCCTGCCCGTCGAGAGCCCGGAACGCCAGGATTGGCAGATTATTCCAAAGGATAAACGTAAGGGGCTGCAACTTAATGAAATGAACGAGAGCCAGCGCAAAGCCGCGACGGCGTTGCTTCGAAGCGTCGTCAGCGAAATCGGCTATCGCAAGTCGACTCAAATCATGAATATGGAGAATCTTTTGAAGGAACTTGAAGCGGGCAAAGCCAACAGTCCCTTGCGAGATTCCACGCGATATTACTTTACGGTTTTCGGAACCCCGCAAGCCGGCAAAAAATGGGGGCTGAGCATCGAGGGACATCATATGTCGCTAAACTTCCTAATGGATGGTGATCGCGTAGTATCCTCGACGCCGCAAGCCTTTGCGGCAAATCCAGCCATTGTTTGGTCAGAAAACAAATCTGGAATCGCCCTTGGCACGCGTATGTTGAGACTTGAGGAGACATTAGCGTTTGAACTTGTTCAGTCGTTATCCGATCAGCAACGCAAGGTCGCAATCATTGCGGACAAAGCACCTCGAGAAAATAGAACCCTGGGAGTCCAACAGCCACCCAAAGAATCCCCAGTTGGAATTCCTTATTCAAAGCTTTCAACTCCGCAACAGTCACTGCTAAAGGACCTAGTCAACGAGTACATCAATGCCGTCCCCGACGAAGTTGCAGAAGATCGTCGTCAAGCCATTCAAGGTAACGGTGGATGGGACGCGATCCATTTTTCGTGGGAAGGTGCGTTGCAGGCGGGAGTTGGCCATGCCTATCGAGTCCAAGGGCCATCGTTCTTGATCGAGTTTGTGAATACACAGCCCGACGCGGCTGGCAATATTGCCAACCACGTTCACAGCATATGGCGCGATAGTCGCGGCGATTTTGGCGTTAGGCTGTAAGACGAAGACCGCAGTGTTTGCGACCTTTCAGCCACGCTCACTGGAAGGATGCCCCTCCGGTTTCTTGCCGAAAACCGCTATCAATAATCCAAGCTTTATTCATTCGTTTTGGGCTTTGGAACGTGTTGGTCGATCAAGATCGGATTGCCATCGGGATCGACAAGTGTCAAGAATGCTGGGCCGCTGGTCGTTTCATCAGCGGCGACGACCGGATTCAGACCTCGCATTTTCAACTCCTTTTGGATTTCGCGCACATCCTGAAATTCGGCCAGCGTCTTCTTGTCTCGATCCCAACCAGGATTGTATGTCAACGAGTTCTTCTCGAACATACCTTGATAGAGTCCAACAGTGCTGGTCTCATTTTGTAAAATCACATACTTGCGTTTCAAATCTCCTCCAGTCATCTTGAATCCCAGTTTTTCATAAAATTCTTTAGAGATGGTAACGTCCTTGACGGCCAAGCTGATTGAAAAATTTCCCAGTTGCATGTTGGTTTTCCCTGTAGTGTTGTTGGACGTATCGTCTGGACGCGAGCCGCTAACGGGGTAGATTACGAAGCAACATAGGACAACGACAAAACTGAGAATTGCAAATCGCATGAACTAACTCCTTGACGAAAATTGGAATAGACTATGCTCATCATTTTGGCAAACACATTTCAGCCTTCTTGACAAATCTTGCGATCCACAAAAAAATCACTCTCGGAGAAAAAGAAGAGCTACGATGAACGGATCAATCGGGTTCTCGATCATATCCTCGCCGAATTGACTCGGCCGTTGCGATTGAATGAGTTAGCGGAATTGGCGGACCTGTCTCCCTTCCACTTTCATCGCGTTTTTCAGGCGATGGTCGGAGAGACGCCCAACGATTTCATCAAACGCTTGCGACTGGAAAAATCGTTGTGCCTAATGAGCTTTGGAAAGCAAAAGTCATTCACTGCAATTGCGCTTGACTGTGGCTTTTCCAGCTCGTCGGACTTTACCCGTAGTTTCAAGCAACGATACGGCGTTGCACCTAGCAAGTTCGATTTGGCAGCTTGGAGAACCGAGCATGGCGAGCGGTTGGAATCCGCAGTGCCGGAGTGTTCTTTCAAGCAAGAAAAATATCGCTCCCGTGCGAACCCAGATCAATTTCGCGTTCGAGTTCGCGAGATAGCAGCCCGAAAAGTGGCTTACATTCGGGTTTCCAATCCTTACCGAGGCGATGGAGTTATACAAGCAGCTGGGCGGTTGCTCGCTTGGGCCGAGGATCAGCAGATCGCGGATGGTCAATGGTTAGGCTATCAGTTTGAAAAACCTGAAATCACCGCACTGGAACAGTGCCGTTATTGTGTGGCTGTAGAAGTTGAAAACGAATGCATGCCTCATGGCGAAATTGGCATGTTTCATTTCCCGACCATGCTTGTCGCTGAAGTCGTCATGAAAGGCGGCATCGATCTGGAAATACGGCTGCTGCAATGGTTGTATGGTAGTTGGCTACCTCGGAGCAAATACGTTCCGGCCGATCTGCCCTGTTTTGAAGCTTGGTTGGGTAAGCCGTTTGCGCACGGATTGGACCATTTTGAGCTGGCTATTCACTTGCCCATAAGGTAGCGGGCAGTGAACGCAAAAAAAAACACTAGAATGATCCGCGTGGATTCCAGTCTGCTCTGCGTTGCGAAGACTCACCCAATCGTAGTTTGATCAAAGACATAGTCGGACAATCCAAACATCAATAATCAATTCAAACATCAAGAATAGGTGGCCACAGAACATGTGCGATCAAGATCATTTTGACGAAGACGTAAAGAAGTACTCACGCAGAGATTTGGGCCTTATGGTTTCCGCGGGGATTGGAGCGGCATTGATGTTGCCAAAATCGGCCTATGCCTTTGAAACGGCGGAGAACGACGTGGAGATCAGGACGCCGGACGGTGTCTGTGACGCGTACTTCGTCACACCCAAAGTCGGCGCGCATGCGGCAGTGTTGGTCTGGCCCGACATTTTTGGATTGCGTCCAGCACTTCGACATATGGGCAAGCGACTTGCAGAAGCTGGCTATAGTGTGCTAGTAGTTAATCCATTCTATCGAACCAAGAAATCGCCCGTTGCTACGGACGCTAGCAGCACGCCGATTCAAGAAGTGATCCCGCTGGCTCGTACGTTGAATGCGAAAACAAATACCGACGACGCCAAAGCGTTGATCGAGTGGCTCGACGCACAGCCTCAAACCGACAAGAAAAAGAAAGTCGGTACGATTGGCTATTGTATGGGGGGCCCAATGGTCATGCGTACGGCAGCAGCGGTACCTGATCGCGTTGGGGCAGCAGGCACATTTCATGGTGGTGGATTAGCTTCGAAAAATCCAGATAGCCCGCATCTACTTATTCCAACTATGAAAGCTCCGTTCTTGATCGCGATCGCCGAGAACGATGACCAACGCGATCCTGAATCAAAGCAAGTGCTCAAGGAAGCCTTCGCACAAGCAAAGCTAGGTGCGGAGATTGAAGTCTATCCAGCCGGACATGGTTGGTGCCCGCCTGACACTAAAGTCTACAACCAAGAACAAGCCGAAAGGGCCTGGGCTCGTTTGCTAGTTCTGTTTGAAAAATCGCTCACGTAACCGATGCAGTTTCCCCAGCGTTTTGGCTTGGAGCAAAAAATGCAACCATGATTTATCGCTCCCATTCGCGGCAAGAAATGAAAAGTTTACGAAGATGGCGTTCCTGCATCCTAAGTTGAATACACTCGTTTCGCTCGGTGGCCTTCGATGCTACCTAGCCGAAATCAAAACACCTTAGTCTTCGTCACATATTTCGCCTACCATTTTTCTGCCTAACACGTTGGCGAGCAAGCGCGCGCGGGGGGCGGGTCGCCTTGCTAGAGTTTCGCATCGAAATTAGTTTACTTTTTTCCGAAATTAATGTCGCAACGTCGCAAATGCATGCGGGCGTTGAGTCGACCAAACTCAGCGAGGGCGAGGAGAAACCTCCGCGCTAGTCAGAACGACCGACCGAGCAACTTCGGGTGAGTAGAACGAGCTCTTTCTTCCAAGCTTAGCATAAAGCTTGCGCTTGGTCGATTGAGCATCGTCCCCTCCCAGAACCGGACGTGCGCAGTTAACGCATCCGGCTCCCCACGATGGCTATCCCGTGTGGACGAATCCACACGCTCTGCAATGGGGTCGAGTTAAACATCCAAAGTTGGGCTCAGTGTCCCGAGGATGCACGTCCCGATTGCCTCCATCGCTCAGCCGCCTTCCCTCCACCAGAGTTACCCGGCTTCATCGGTACTATGCAGCCTTCCGACTTCCCATCGTCATTTGATCGCCACTCGTTTTAGGATTGGTGTCTCATACTCTGGCGTCGACAATTCGAAGCCAAAGAACCATGGGATCTCACTGGTTGCCTTGTTGACATAATGTTTAACGCGAAAGGGCCTTCGACTCCGGGTCTTCCTCTATCACTCGCCATGACGCTGTAGAGGATATTGCCTTCCGGTATGCACACACCTTGGGCAGGATCCAATAGTTACAAGTTTTCGGAGCTCAATACCGTTCAGGGTTCGACAGTCAATCGATACCTTTCTTCCTCGCTACCTTTCTGTGTACGCTTCAACGTGGCTGTTACCAGACACGCTGCAACACTCGATACTGGGCCTCTGGCTAAGAGCTACCCAGGCGGGAATCCCACCCGCTTGTCTACAAACCATTTCCAGTACGCACGTGCATTGTTTTGTTCAAGTAAGTCGCTAGCGCGGCAGTTCAGTATTCGATGGTACCGCATTGGCTTCGCCAATGTTTTGTTGCATCACTTCTTTATTTCTTTCTTCTCGGAAGCAATCTGAATTCCTGCTGCTGCTAACCGATGTTCAGACGTTCACTTCGAACCGTCGTCGGTCGGTAGCGTTCCTGCAAGGAGTTTCACGATGTCTATCGACAACGAACCTTTGTCCCCCATCCTCATTCGCTTCCAACAAGATCTTCAACTTAACCGCCATGGCGAGCGGACGCAACAATCCTATGTCCGTAATCTCCAAACTAAGGATATCCAATCCAATCGAATGGTGGTTCACGTCCATCGTGGTAAGGCTGCTAAAGATCGTTTGGTACCACTGCCCGAATCCACTCTGCTCATCCTCAGAGAGTATTACAAAACGCATCGCAATAAGACATGGATTTTCCCAACTGAAGGCAAGAACCACTCGCAAGCTTCGACCGCCGACAAACCCATGAGCATCTCCTCCGTTCAAGGGACGATCAGGGCGGTTTTAGAGCAGCTCAACTGGGACAACCGGGGTATTAGCACCCATACGCTTCGGCATTGCTACGCAACCCATCTTCTCGAAGGAGGTGTCAGGCGTTAGCTGCTATCAAACGCTGCCGCACGTCAGATTCGGGCAGCGTTGTTTATCGTTGTCAGCAGTGCCAGAAACTCCATCACGACTTGAAATCGTGCGGGAACCGGCATTGCCCTGTCTGCCAAGGGGACAAAAGCCGGTTTGTGCCGTTGCCTCATCAGTTGGTAGAGCCACTTCGGCGATTGGTGGCGACACGTCTAGATCTGCATGAACGCGACCTGGCAAGTGGTGAGGCGTCTGTTTGGCTGCCACATGCATTGGATCGCAAATACCCGTCGGCGCATAAGAAGTTTAAATGGCAGTTCTTGTTCGCTTCTGCGAAGTTTTCTAGAGATCCAAAGACTGGCAAGCGGCACCGACATCACTTGCACGCTGATACATTTCCTGTGCATTTGAGACGTGCAGTTCAACAGGCGAAGCTGAATAAACATGCTACGTCACACACTTTTCGCCATTCCTTTGCAACGCACTTACTACAGGATGG
>JANLUJ010001365.1:0-4728 GCA_031363425.1 Pirellula sp. | reverse complement strand
GAATCAGGCGGGCATCAAACGGCCAGCCGAAAAGCCCCAAGATAACTGCTAGGATAAAAAGGTTCATCACATCGCGCAGCAAGAAACCGAGCAAGATCAGGGTTGAGAACCCTGTAGCGAACTTTCCAACCCTCGGCGGGTATCAATCCTTCGGCTCGCATCACTCTCGTAACCAGCCGTACCGAATCCTTGCTAAGTGCAAACTGAGGTTCTGGGAATTGCCATGTTGCGTCTTCCCAGTAAATCGTGGCGGTCTGACGGCGTTGGTCCCAAACGTCGCTGTCCGGTGCGAGAGCCGTGATTTTTGAGATCCCTTCGCTGGAACTGGTGAGGCTAATCCACGTTTGTCCTTTGCGAATCGGCAAGTCGTCGGCGTTGGTTGCAGTTCCGCGTGTGATATTGCCCACCTCTCGACTTGTCCGGCCTCTCGCGAAATCAACACCTAACTTTTCGACCTTGGGGCCTAGTTCCTTTCCGAAAAAGGAGGTTCGTCTCTGACCCTTGGCATCGTCCCCAACCTCCACAAACTCCCCAACGCTTCTAGGCGACAACATCCACTCAATCGGCTCATTCGTTACTAGATACCCGTCTTTGCCGCACACGCCTGCGAGCAAGATAACTTCACCGCCAACCGGCGCGACGATACGCGTCGGTGTAAGTAGCAATTGCCCGCATCGTCCACGGACGTCTTCGGCTTCTTTCTTTTTGGCAAGACAACCTTTACCGGCTAAGCAACCTTTGCAAAGCTTCTTTTCGCTTCCACTGGCCCCTTGCATGCACGGGGGTGGATTAGGCGGCGTTTGATACGACGGTTGTTGTGAGGGATAGCCATTATTGGGATCGTGGGGATTGATGAGCTTCGTAAAAGGATTGTTTCCACCTGCGAAAATTCTGTTCCCAGTTGGATCGATCGCTGGAAGTGACAAAGTATTGCAACCGCTCAGAGTCGCGAATGCCAAGCATAGAAAAATCAACAAGTAAACGAACGAACAGCCTATATCTGCCGATCGCGTATCTAGTTGTGCTTGATTGCGGAACATCCGTTGTTACCCTATCCGTGGTACCAATTGCGACTCCGCAAGCGGTCTCCATTTGTCCGTGATGCATTCACAGTGGTCCCGCTTGAGAACTCCAGGCCAAGACCTTTGGAAGGTTAACCTACGATTTGCAACCTATCCCGGTTAACCAAGGAAATCTGTCTTGAAAAAGATCGCAACTTGGCCGTCTATTCTGCCCAAAACGATTGACCAATACTTTGCAACTTTTGACGATTGTCCCACCCAGCTCAACCGTACGGTTTGAAAACACATCGGATAGACGATAGTGATTTCTAGCCAAAAGGATTTGCAAAGGAGTGCATCAAGTGCGAGAGAAATTACGCTGGTTCGTGGCCAACTCTGTTTTTGTCATGTGCTTGGGTTGTAGGACCGTTCTGCCACCGGACCAACCAAGCCGGCTATGGGATGTATATCAACAACAACAAGGCTGTTCCGAATCGAGCTTCCCAGTCCCGCGACCAACTCGAATGGCGAGGGCGGAGGTCGAGCAGTGCGAACAACCGGTCTTCATTCCACCCTTTCGATAGACGCAGATCAAAGTCGCAACCGGCAGTTGCGACTTACGGTAGGTCACTCTTGCCGAGAGGGACTCTGCTGCCGAGAGTGACTCTGCGCCATCAGCGGTCTATCAGTCCATGGTTTTCCGCCCATACACGGATGGTGCTTAGAGCCGTTGGAGAAATCGTCTCGTCGATTTGATCGTATTCCTCAGGAAGCCCTGACTGGCTGGTCTGCAATAAATGATTCAGTCCAGGTAGCACGGTCAACTGAAAATCAAGCTTTTGATTTCGGTCAATAGCCCGTTTGATTTTGGCGAGATTGATCTCTGGAAGAACTTGTACGTCGTTGCTACCCCAGATCGCCAAAGTAGGACACCGAAGCAACATCCAATTGGGTGCTGGGTCGTAATTCAAAAAGAATTTGTACCATGGCATGCGAAGCTGTTGAAACTGTCCTTCGATTTGACGTGTCAAATCCGCCTTGATCTGATCAAGATCGGCGTAAGGGTCTTGCGATTTAGCAATCGACTTGAGGCCTTCCCAATTCTCTCGAATCGCGCTTTGAATATCGCGACGCATGGTCGCTTCGTCTGTAAAATAGCCGACTGCTATGTTTTGCAATCGTCCTTGCAACGCCATGGTTACCTTGCGATCGGACTCGCTCATGCCCTGCAGTTCTGAGATTCGATCGATTTGAGAACTTAGGATTTCAGAACCTGTCAGTCCTGGTGGTGCGAGCAGGATCAAAAAAGCTATGCCCGGTTCCCAAACAGCGGCGACTGGACCAACGAGCCCCCCTTCGCTATGACCTAATATTCCAATTCTTGTTGCGTCGATTTCTGGAATAGACTTGGCATATTTCCAAACCGCGATGGCGTCCTTGGCAAAATCCTCTGAGGTTGCATGCAAGAAGTCGCCGGTGCTTTCGCCAACACCGCGGTCATCGTAACGCAGCGATGCTATGCCGTTTTCTGCCAGAAAATGTGCGACCGATTCGAATGGCTTATGCCGGCCGATCGATTCGTCCCGATCTTGAGGTCCACTTCCAGTAACCATGACAACGGCTGGGAATTTGCGAGGCAGCGAGCCTGGTTTAAGCTTCGGAATTGTGACTGTACCGGCAAGCGTTACACCTTTTTCCTCGACGGTTGGCTCTCTTGCTTTTTTTGGTTTCACTCGGCCGAAGCTAACCTCGAATGGAGTTTCTTCGAAGAATGAAGACGATTTCCCTTTTTTCGGAATGGGAGCCGCTTTTTCTTCATCGAGAAGCAGTGGACTGTCTTCCGCCAAGCTCGGGGGCATCTTTTTGTTTTCATCGGCCACAACGGATTTGGTGGTACCGTCGGATTGCAACTTCATCACCAGCGGCAGCGGCAGTGGCCCTTGGATAAAACGTCCGTCCAGTTCGTTGCCGACTTCGTTCAGTTTGGCGACGTATTTAGCGCCTACGGATTTCATTTCAAAAGTGGTGCCATTTTCACCAAGGCTGACTTGAGCCGGTATTCCAATTGCGTTTTGGGACAACGAGTCAAAGAGCAATCGAGGACTCTGAACTGTAGCGAACGGTGGTTTCGAGTAAACGCGGATGCGGAACTCCATTTTGCGAACGACCAAGTCGAGACTGCCAAGCCAGACCGCATCGGCACCAAGATTGCTGCGTGTTTCTACCGGCAATGCGTCAATCCTTCGCATGGAGAGCGATTGTTTTTCGCCTTGTTGTTCTAGGTCGCCGGCCACTTCATCCGCCGATGATTGCATGCCTAGGAATTTGGCCGTTCGCTTTGCATCGACCGGATTTTCAACGCTAAACTGCCAAACTCCACTTGCATTGATTCGGAAATTCGACAAAGAAAGTGGATCCGGAGTCTGATCCGGGCTAATGATGAAGCCAGCTGTTGCGTTACCCGCCGGGTCGCGCGTAAAACGCACAACGGTTCTCAATTGCTGCTTCGGGGTTTCGATCCAGCCAAACCAAATCTCGGTCGATGATTGCGAGAAGGCAATGGTGGGCGTTAACGAAAGAAGGACACCAAGCGAGACCGAGACCATGTAAATGAGAGGACGATGGAGAGACATGAACATGGTCCAGCAAAAGACGTATTCGGAGAATTGGCGGAGAGCCCTATTGTAACTCGCCAATGTGGCACGGTGCTCTCCACCGAGAGTTTCCAAATAATAAGTGTGGCACGGTGGTCTCCACCGTGAGCTTCCAAATAATAAGCGTGGTACGGTGGTCTCCACCGTGAGCTTCCTGTGGCTTGGTGCTGCTTCTGCATTCGTCCGGCTGAGGAAAGCCGGACCTACGTGGCACTAGTCTACTACTTTGGCATCGATCCACTTCATCAAGCTTCGAAGCTGGTGTCCGACTTTTTCGATCTGGTGTTTTCTTTCAAGTCGGCGAGATGCTTTGAAGGCTGGTGCGCCCGCCTTATTTTCGAGAATCCACTCACGCGCAAACTTGCCCGTCTGGATTTCTTTCAGAATCTTTTTCATCTCAAGCCTGGTCTCAGCTGTAATGATACGAGGTCCGCGCGTGTAGTCCCCAAACTCAGCCGTGTTAGAAATACTATATCGCATGTAATTCAAACCGCCTTGATAGAGCAAGTCAACGATCAGCTTGAGTTCATGCATGCATTCGAAATAAGCCATTTCCGGTTGATATCCAGCTTCGACCAAGGTCTCAAAACCAGCTTTGACCAGTTCGCTTACGCCACCACACAATACCACTTGTTCGCCAAACAGGTCGGTTTCGGTTTCTTCGGCAATGGAAGTTTCGATAACCCCGCCACGTGTTCCACCGATGCCCTTCGCGTACGCTAAGCCGAGCTTCTTCGTCAGCTCACTTGCACCCGACCCGAGAGCGATGAGGCACGGGACGCCGCCCCCTTTGGTGTATTCACTGCGAACCAAGTGGCCAGGGCCCTTGGGTGCAACCAGAAGCGTGTCAACACCCTTTGGTGGTTCTATTTGGCCGAAGTGGATATTGAAACCGTGCGAGCACATTAGCACGTTGCCCGGCACCAAGTTCGGTTTGATATGTGTTCGGTAAAGGTCACCTTGCACTTCGTCAGGCAACAGCAAATTAACAAGGTCTGCTTTTTTGGTCGCTTCTTCGATTTCCATCGGTTGAAAACCATGGCTAACAGCCAGATCATAATTCTTTCCACCTG
>JANLUJ010001358.1:0-1222 GCA_031363425.1 Pirellula sp. | reverse complement strand
GTCATTCCCTGTCTCGATGTTCATCAAGGGCGAGTCGTCAAAGGGACCAACTTTGTGAATTTGCGAGACGCAGGTGATCCGGTTCAAATCGCGCAACGTTACGAGGTTGAGGGGGCCGATGAATTGGTGTTTTTGGATATTACAGCTAGCCATGAGGATCGAGCAATCATGCTAGATGTCGTAAGACGAACGGCAGAACAGGTCTTCATGCCGCTGACGGTTGGGGGTGGGATTCGCACTCTCGAAGATATCCGAGTGCTGCTTCAAGCAGGTTGCGACAAGGTTTCGATCAATTCGACGGCCTGCAAAAACCCTGAATTTGTAAAGCAAGCTGCGGAACGATTCGGTTCACAATGCATCGTAGTCAACATCGATCCGAGGCGCGTTCAGCGAAACGGCAAAGAGTTCTGGGAAGTCCATATTAACGGTGGACGAACCCCGACTGGGCTCGAAGCGGTCGATTGGGCGGAGCAAGTCGAAGCCCTTGGTGCCGGCGAAATTGTCGTCACAAGTATGGATCGCGATGGAACGAAGGATGGGTACGATCTGCCGATCACCTCGGCTGTAAGTCAGCGCGTTCAAATCCCTGTGGTGGCAAGCGGTGGAGCAGGTCGGCCAGAACATTTGGTAGATGCGATCTTGATTGGCAAGGCGGACGCCGTTCTGGCGGCCAGCATTTTCCATTTTGGTGAGTTTTCGATTGCAGAAACCAAACGCATGATGGCGGAAAGTGGAATTCCAGTTAGGTTGTGATTCCAATTACTGCGCATATGAGTCACGATAGATAGTCGACGATATACAGTCAAAGTAACTGCAGCTTTTTTCTCTTCGGTATTCGGTTCGAAAATTGACTTATGGCACACACAAAAGCACCAACTGCCCCTAGTAAATCGGCCCCCGTTTCGAGCGCTGACGAATTGGCGGCATCGTTGCTCGTAGAAAAACGAGAGCTAGAAGTCGACAAACTCTTCAAGGCCTGCGTCAAGCTCGAGGGTAGCGACTTGCACCTAAAGGTTGGCACGCCACCGATTGTTCGATGCAAGGGGGACCTCAAAACGCTGAATCGACCTCCAATCGAACTCGAAGAGATGGTTCGCCTTTTGATTCCAATGCTCGATGATCGAAACCGACGGATCTTTGAGGAAGAGGGAGGAGCTGACTTTTCCTACACCGTCAATTTGGAAGGGGAAAATTGGCGATTCCGAGTCAACATGCTCAAACA
>JANLUJ010001348.1:0-8236 GCA_031363425.1 Pirellula sp. | reverse complement strand
GCAACGTTTTCAACTGATGGCAAGGTCCGAGGGCGCGGATTTTCAGATCGTTGACTTCCAAGTGGACGAAGGAACACTGCGGGAACGAATAAACCAACGAATGTTAAAACAAAATGATGCTTCGGACGCCACCTTAGCCGTCCTTGCCGGCCAACTTCTCGTTCAAGAGCCGCTGACTAAGGAAGAGTTGGAATTGACGATTGAGGGAAACAAATGTTGCCTCGTAGACAGCTATTGAATGCGATAAGGTACATTACACTAAGATAGAAATGAGATTGAGTATGAAAATCCTCCTCACAAGTGACGGGTCGCAGACCGCAGAAGAATCGATTCGTTGGTTTTCGCGATTGCCCATCTCGCACAGCCCGACCTACGAGATATTGACTGTTTCGAGCTATCAGGTTTATGGCATGGTACCCGCCAGGATTCACGATGAGTTTGTCCGCCTCGAGGCGGCGCATGCAATAGACTCGTTCCGACGCGCGTCCGCAATCCTTCAAGAAGTTGGTATTTCCGCGGTTCACATCACCAGCCTTGGGCAGGCAGCGGACGAGATTACACAGTATGCAAAACAGTCTAAAACGGACTTGATCGTCGTGGGAGTTCGCGGCAGAAGCCAATTGGAACGCATGCTCATCGGGAGCACTAGCGAAACCGTTGCCCGTCACGCACCTTGTTCGGTCCTCGTCGTACGCGGCAAGTATCCATTGCACTCCAACGACGTCAGCCCATGTCATTTAACCGTTGCTTCCGACAATTCAGAATTGGCAGGCGAGATTGCTGCCCAAATAAACGCACTCGGACTACCAAAACAATCCAAACTACAATTGGTATCTGTGATCGAACATCCATACTTGCTCGAACCCACCTTTGAGTACGATGCCCAAGTCACTCGCGAAGCACATACGGCCATGGATCGGTTGGCCTTGGCACTCGAATCTAGTTCCAACAATATCGAAAAACATGTTTTTGAAAAAGTGCACGTTGGCAGTTGCATTCTCGACTTCATCGAAAAACATCCAACGGATATCGTCGTTTTGGGGGACAAGGGGCGTTCGTCCATTGGTCGTTTTTTCCTTGGCAGCGTCTCTCGCCTAATTCTTCATCATGCGCATTGCTCGGTGTTGATTGTGAGGAAGCGGGAGGAATAAGGCAAACATCCCGTGGGCAAAAATGACTTCCGCATCGTATATAGACAAGTGGGTCGAAGGAATCGCTAGGGAAAGTACTATAGGGGATGCTGCTCGAACTTCGTTGAGACAACGTCTGAACGCCATGCTTCACTTCCTGCCATTGGCGGCTGAGCATGCTTCCCAAAACGTGGAATTCGTTCACTTTCTCCGAGTGTGGACACGCAGGTCGACAGCAGCATTCCGTATCTACAAGAGCGTCCTACCTAGGAAACAGTCGCGAAGCATCCAGTCCAAACTTGAGAAGATCCGTCGCGCGGCTGGCGAGGCTCGCGATCTCGATGTTTTGTTAGGGCAGATCAACGCACGGCATGCCCATGGATCCGCGTTTTTCGCGGAACTTCTACGACGACGCAAAAAAGCACAACGGCAAATCAATCGTTGTCTGGTTCGCGAGTACGATAGATGGCAATTGTCTAAACGACTGGAAAAAATGCTGAATCACATTAACAAAAAAGAATCGTCTACGTTCTTTGTCGATTTGACTCGGCTTCCGCTAAAGCGCGTTGTCGAGCGCTTCTACTTCGCTTTCCCGATCGACTACAATGACCATCGAGCATTGCATCGCTTCCGAGTTAGGGTTAAAGACCTACGGTACACGATCGAGTTGCTTGCTGTGGCGTACCCAGCCGAATTAAAGACTTGTATCTATCCGCTCATCGCGGAACTGCAAGAACTGCTCGGGGATATCAACGATCGATCTGTTGCGATCGCAAAGCTCGGTGATTGGCTTACAAGTCGCCCAAGAAAGTTGGTTCGGATCGAACTGAAGAAAAAACTAGCTCAAGAGTCGGAGCTTTTGAAACTAGCTCAGGAAAGGTTTCGAGGGTGGTGGACCCGCGATGTTCAGACTCGGATTTTAGACTTCTTGGCTCAGCTTACGGACGTGCCCCCATGGACAACTAGATTGCAATAGAACCGAACGTGCGTTGCGTCACTCGGCTAGGCTGCGACCGGTCTTCTTCGAACATGATGATCCGAAGTGTCTCGCCATCGCATTCGAGACCTAGGTCTCGAATGACCGTCGCATTAGAAAGGTGGACATCGAAGTCTTGACCAGTAGTAACCGAGGGGATCGACAGAAACGACGGGCAGGGTACTTGTCCCTTGATGTTTCCGCCGATCATGTTTGTCAATTCGGCAAACGCATCACGAAGGTCGTCTTCCAATAAACTTGCTGGGTTCTCGTCAAAGAGTCGGCTTGCAACGGTTCGGGCAAACTCAACTGAGCTTTGAATCACGACGGCACCTTGCCATTCGCCGCTGATTTGGATGCAACCGGTAACTTGATTCAAGCGCTTTCCCCCAGACGGTAATTCGCCTGGACTCGCTTCGATTTCAAGCATGGTCGAAAGTATATTTTGTGCGATTGTGAATATGTCGTCTGTTGAAATCATGGTAGTTCTCGATATGTTTTATTGTTTGTGTCAGCTATGTGGTGTCACTGCATGAAAGCACCAGTGACACAAAACCTGTTGACAGGCTGGAAGCCTATCCCACTCTAGCCAGGGCGGTAGCAAGTGGTTTTTCCGACAGGTGACCGTTCGAATTTTGTGTCTAGATTCATGGTGGTCTCAGCTCCCCCAAGAAAGAGGCATCCGTCCGGACGCAAAATGCGATGCACTTTGTTGAGGATGGCGGTTTTGGTTTCTGGCGAAAAATAGATCAGCACGTTCCGCAGGAATACGATGTCCATGGTCGGTAGCGTCGAAGGCCAACTCTCAATCAAATTGACTTCCCGAAATTCGATCGATTTGCGCACGTCTTCCTTGATCTGCCATTGGAGCCCACTCTTAGTGAAATACTTGAGTAGCATAGGCATGGGTAACCCGCGGTTCACTTCCGTTTGATTGAAGACACCCTCCTGTGCCTTCTTGAGAATCGCAGTTGAAAGATCGGTTGCTATCAATCGAACTTTCCAGCCCCCTAAGGCTGGAAAACTCTCGCGAAGGAGCATGGCAATGCTGTAAACCTCTTGTCCACTCGAGCAAGCATTCGACCATATATTAAGCGTTCGTTCCTTGGTTCGCTTTTCCATCAGCTCAGGAATGATGACTGTTTTGAGCGCCTCAAAGGGCTGGAGATCACGAAAAAAGCTTGACTCGTTCGTTGTCATCGCATCGATGACTTGCCGTGACAACTCTCGACTGCCAGGTTTTCTTAGCGCGGCAACAAGTTCGTCCAACGAAGATAAACCATTTTCACGCGCGACTGGATTCAATCTTGACTCGACCAAATAGGCTTTGCTTGGTTCCAAAACAATGGCCGATTTTTCGCGTACAAAATTGCTCAGAAAGTCGAAAGTACTCGAGTTGACTGTCGGGGAAGCAATGCTCATCTCAGGTTCCTGCCTTTTCCAACGATCGGACGGTTCTGCCCGCTTGAGTCTGTAGAATAATCTCGTCCGCGATGCGTTGAAGAGGAACAATTTGATGAGCGAGTCCGGCATTGACTACCGCACCAGGCATACCCCAAACTACCGATGTCGCTTCGTCTTGCACGATCACACGTCCGTCTGCTTGACGAACAACGCCGCAGCCACGTGCGCCATCTTGTCCCATTCCGGTCATTACAACCGACAGCACATTCGGGCCGAATAATTCTGCTGCTGAGCGGAATAGAACATCCACCGCAGGACGGCAAGAGTTTTCAGGGGTCTCTTGGTTCAGTACGGCTTTGAGTTGGGTGCCTTGACGACGAATTGCCATGTGGAAATTGCCTGGTGCTATCCAAGCTCCACCTGATATTAGTATGTCGCCATCAGCAGCTTCGTGAACATGAATCTTCGACAACTGATTCAGTCGCTCTGCCAGATGCGATGTAAAAATAGGGGGCATATGCTGAACGATTAGAATTGGGACCGGGAAATCTACCGGGATCCGCGGAAGAACAGTTGATAATGCATTGGGTCCGCCCGTGGATGTGCCTATGACGACAATGTCGACGCGGCTTGGCTTGGTGCAATTGATTGACCCATGAGCAACGGATGCCTTTGCCTGGCAAAGCAATTTGGTTTGGCTATTCGAAGCTGGGTTTACGGGTATCAACCATTTGCAGAACTGTTTGATTTTGGGGATCAATTCGCTTTGAACCGATTGGATTGCTGCATTGACGCTACCAACGTTTGCTGGCTTGGTGACGTAGTCATTTGCTCCCTTTGCAAGCGCATCGAGTGCGGACTCGGCTCCGCGTTGCGTGAGCGTGCTAAACATGATTACGGGTAACTTCGGATAAAGCTTTCTAAGTTCAACAAGTGTCGTCAAACCATCCATCTCCGGCATTTCCATGTCCAAGGTAATGATGTCGGGATTGAGTTGAGGGATCTTGGAAAGCGCGATCTTGCCGTTTGCCGCAATGCCTGCGATCTCGATGGCTGGATCGGCTGACAAAGCATCGGACAATAGGCGACGAATCACCGTCGAGTCATCTACGATCAGGACACGGATTTTGCGCATGATAAATTACGCTCCAATTCCGAGTAGTTGGAGCTTTTCAAGAATAATGGTTTTGTCAAATGGCTTCATGACGTATTCGTTGACGCCAGCCACGAATGCCTGTGCCATTTTTTCCATCTCGGTTTCTGTGGTCACCATCATAATGGGCATGTCCCTGTAAGCAGGAATGGCGCGTGCCGCCTTGATGAATTCAAGACCATTCATCTCCGGCATGTTCCAATCGACCAGAACGATATCTTGTGGACCATGTGCTTCCAATTGGGCCAAGCCTTCGAGACCGTGTCCTGCCTCGATAACTTCGTAGCCTAGCTCTTTCATGATGTTGCCGATAATCCGGCGGACGGCTCGGGAATCGTCGATAACTAAAGCTCGCATGGGAATGTCCCTGTGTTAAGAACTTGGTCGATTGTTTGCAATATACAGCTGTACTTTCCGTTTGAGCCTGAGGCGCTAGCCGATTTCATGCAGCATGGCTCGGCTAGCGCCTCAGGCTCAGGTAGTCGTCTTCAGCCTGCCACTCACCCTTAAGGATCTAAGCGGCCTTATTCCACCCTGATTCCCAGGTTTGAAACCTGGGAACCAGAATGATTTCTCTCAAACACCCTTAGACGTTTTGATAGCTTCCGAACGATGTACCTTGAGTTGGCACCACCGCCGGTCGTCGCGATTGCACCTGGCTTTCCAAGGAACTTTGTTGATACTTGAATTGACCGACTAGTTGCTGAAGATCGGCTGCCATACGGCTCAATTCACTGGCTGCCTGTTGCGTGTTGTTTGCACCTTGAGTGGTGCTTTGCGCAGCCGTTGCGACAGCAGTAATGTTTTGCGCGATCTCGCCGGACCCCTTCGAAGCTTCGCCAACATTGCGTCCCATTTCGTTGGCGGTCGCGGTTTGCTCTTCAACCGCGCTTGCGATCGTATTGGAAATGTCGTTGATCTGATTGATCACGTCGCTGATTTGGCGAATCGCTTCGACTGCACCTTTCGTATCCGATTGAATCGTTTCGATCTTGTGGCTGATGTCTTCGGTTGCTTTGGCTGTTTCCTTTGCAAGTTCTTTGACTTCGTTCGCGACAACAGCAAACCCCTTTCCGGCTTCGCCTGCTCGAGCGGCTTCGATGGTGGCATTCAACGCCAGCAAGTTGGTCTGTTCTGCGATCGAGGTGATCACTTTGACGACCTTGCCAATTTCGATACTGCTTTCGCCAAGCTTTGCGATCGTGCTATTGGTGTTGTTAGCAACGGTAACGGCTTGTTGTGAAACGCGTGCTGCCTCAGAAGCGTTCTTGGCAATCTCACGGATGGCCATGTTCATTTCATCAACACCGGTCGCAACCGTTTGTACGTTTGCACTAACTTGTTCGGAAGCAGCCGATACGACGTTTGCTTGAGACGAGGTCTCGTCGGCGTTGGAGCTCATCTCGGCGCTAACAACAGAGAGTTCTTCCGATGCGCCAGCCAAGGCTGATGCGTTGTCGGCTATCGAAGCGACACTCTTTCGAAGGTCACTAAAGAACCGCTCGAGTCCCACTCCCATTTGGCCGATCGGGTCGTCACCGGTTACAGTAATGGATTGAGTCAAGTCGCCACTAGCGGCCGAGTTGACAACTTCTAGGATCTGCCCGACCTTTACCTTCAGGTCTTCGCGAGCCATCACTGAGGCGGTCGTGTTTGTTGCATACTCGACAACCTTAAATGGCTTGCCATTCAAATCGTTGATTGGATTGTAGGAAGCTTGGAGGAACACTACTTTCCCACTTTTGCCAATACGCAAGAATTCTGCGGCTTGATACTCGCCTCGGCTGAGCTTTGCCCAAAACTCGACGTAGTCGGAACTCTGGCGTTCTTGCTCGGAAACGAACATGCGATGATGACGACCTTCGATTTCGTCGAGGGTATAGCCTACGGTGTCCAAGAAGTTCTGATTGGCCTTCAGGATGGTTCCATCTAAGGAAAATTCGATAATCGCCTGAGACTTGCAAACCGCTGCGTTTTGACCTTCAAAATCGGCGTTTCGATTCAACTCGTCCGTAACCACCGTTGCAAATTTTACGACCTTAAACGGCTTTCCAGCTGCATTGAGTATCGGGTTGTAGGAAGCTCGGAACCAGATTTCATTTCCATCCTTCGAAACACGCCGTACATCAGCTGTTTGAACTTCGCCTCGATTCAGTTTTTCCCACAGGCTCTTGTAGGCTGCACTTTGTCGATCGCGATCCAGTACAAAAATCGAATGATGCTTACCTTGAATTTCTTCAAGAGCATAGCCCGAGGCAGACAAGAAATTTTGGTTGGCGTTCAGGATAGTCCCATCCAAATTGAGTTCGATAATTGCTTGTGTCCGGTCGATGGATGCGATCTTGCCTGCGTTATCGAGCAAGACCTCCTCGGTTTTAGCGATGGAACGCTGTAACCAAAAGGAAAAAGCCAAGACCACGAACAAAGTTGCTACTCCGACAGCAAGCAGGATCCATATCCGATTTGAAGCCATGGATTCCGCTTCCGCTTGATCAACGAACATGTTTTCTGAAACCAAGGCGACCATCTTCTCGATAGGAGCTTTATGTTCGTAAAACAACTTTTCGAGTCTCAAACTTATTGCATCCATAGCTTCGGTATCTTCCTTTTCAATCGCCGGGATCAATTCTCGATCGATGGTGTTGAAAATGTCTTCGGCGGATTTGGCTACTTGCTTTGTCAAGAGGGTCTTGACTTCGCCGTCAGCGATTTTCTTGGTCCAGGAAGCTAAGCCGTTTTGGTATGCCGTTTGAAAGGACTTGTATCGCTTGATGGCATCAGCTCGAGCTTCTGCGTCGGGCGAGTCCTGCATTAGGTGCGTGCAGAGATAGCTCTCGACAATGTAGAGGGTCGGCGGCATTGCTTCCGCTAGCAGGTCTTTGTCTTGAATGATCTCATTGTAATGGGTTCCGCCCACGCGTATTTCGCGAAAAGATGTATACGTGATTCCAGCGAAGATCAGGAAACCGACCACAAATGTAAACACTAGGCACAAGACCTTGGCCTTCATACTGAAATTCATTAACTTCGACATAACATTTCTCTGGGGCAAAATTGGTTCGACAAAATGGGATTAACTTGGACAGTTGGACGGTGTCAAGGACGATGCCAGCAAGCTCGTGTGTTACCAGGCAGAGCCTGGGAACCAGTTTGGAGTCCAATGGATTAGATTGCCTGGTACGCTCCTGAATAGGATGTGCCAGCGACACTGATTGGTCTTGGTTGTGGATGATTGTCAGCCTGTTGGCCCAGGGCATTGGATTGGAACTTGAACTGCGACACAAGCCGTTGCAGTTCCATAGCCATGCGTGATAGCTCACCAGCGGCTTGCTGCGTGTTGTTAGCGCCTTGCGAGGTACTCTGCGCAGCTGATGCGACATTCGTTATGTTCTGTGCGATCTCTGTGCTGCCTCGGGAAGCTTCTCCCACGTTGCGTCCCTTTTCGTTGGCGGTCGCGGTTTGTTCCTCGACAGCGCTAGCGATCGTATTTGAGATATCGTTGATTTGGTTGATAATGGAAATGGCAGCCAAAAAGGGAGCCAGCGCGGCAGCCAAAAAGAGAGTTTTGGCAGT
>JANLUJ010001319.1:0-3819 GCA_031363425.1 Pirellula sp. | reverse complement strand
CAAAATGGTTATGGGTCCTTGGACAATGTACGATCGCCATATTCCTTGAACCGACCGCCAAGTCACACAATTCTCCTTGCGATAAATAATTTCCGTGTGCGACCGTCGCTCGCCAGGCAGAAGTGAGCAGTTGTAAATGGTCAGAGATTTGACCTATTTCATAGAAATAATCTTCTGCGAGGATTGGGGATAGTAGATCGCGGAAGCTCCCGTTTCCGCATTCAAGCCACTTTATCTCATCTTTCGATTCTGCCAGATGCATGGTGAGCAATCGCTTTTCCAGACGAGACTTTGTTGCAGACATTTCCGTAACTCTTCGCGATGCGGTGTACGGAGCGTGAGGCGCATATCCCATTCGACCAAACGTTTTCGACTCCGGTGCACTCATTTGCTTATTGACGAATACTAAAGTCTCGGCGATTCGATTTTTGGCTATATCAACTAGCTCGAAGCAAGGCTGGATAACTATCGGCATGCTTGGTGCCAATTGCGGCTTAAGATCTGAAATGAGTTGGTTGATGCACTCATCTATCCAAACTGGATTCCAGGGCTGAGTTGTCATATCTACGATCCATCGGACCCCAGCGTCATAGGACTCTCTAATGCCTCGAGCGATGTCGCGTTGCCTCGCAATTGCAAAAAGCGCAGAATTGCTGCTCGTGGAAAGGCGATAGTCGAGAACTTGGCGAATCCATTCAGGGAAAGAAGCGCCGGGCGGAAATGGCTCGCTAAGGCCGCTAAATTCGAGATGGCAATGCAGATTGACAAGCCCAGGCAGAATTGCAAAGCCAGCCAATTGGAACCGCCGTGCATTCCTGTAACTGGAAGGAAGTGGAGATCCAACAAACTCGGTTGTGCCGTTATTAATAACAACATAGCCTTTGGCAATGGGTGCCGATTCGACCGGGACCACCCAATCCGCCTCGACCACAAATAGCTCAGACGACTCGATCACTTCGCTTGCGAGACTGCCAATTTCATGCTTGCAAGTCCTTTGGCTGCGACCGTGTTTGGATCTTCTTGCCAATAGGTCTTATTGAACAACTCGATGGACAGAACACCATCGAAGCCGCTAGCAAAGACTGTCGAAAGGATATTGCTAACGGGTGCAATCCCTTCGCCTGGATAAACTCTATCCGCATCATTGATCTTTTCCCTAGGGATATCAGGATAGTCGTTCATGTGGAAGACATGGATCCGCTTGCCAGACAAAAGATTCAGGTCATTGAACGAAGACCCACCCTTGTACAAATGATAAATATCTGGCAAAACGCAAGCATCTGGATGTTGAGCTGCCGCTGCGACGTAGAGCACCTCCGACAACTTAGAGAGGTTCTTTGAAAAACCCCAGACTTCAAGTTGTGCAATGCAGCCAGCAACCCTTCCAACCTCTAGAAGAGCACGATACCGATCACCGGCTAGGTCCAAGTTTAGTGGACCGGAGTTCGTTGCGCCCGCTGGCGGGGCCGCGATTCGAATGCCGCCGATGGCCGTGACCGTATCCATGTCTTTGCGAGCTTGCTCAAGTCCCTTCTTTCGAACCTCCTCGTCATCCACTATCCAGTTCGAAAAAGCGATCGAACTTTCCACGGTTAATCCGGCATCGACAATTCGCTTTTTAAGTTCAGGCAACTTTCCACCGTCGGCTGTGTATTTCTCAATGTCCCTCAACCAGAATTCAATTGCGTCGTAGCCAGCTTTTTGAGCGATGGCGAGCTGTTCGACAATCGGCAATACTTCGCCTTTACCGCGAATGGTGCTTGTGTTTAGGCAGTACTTCACTTTGTTCGTCCTCATAGGGGTGGTGAGTGGAGTTTCGGATGCATGGGAAAGGCATTCCGTTAGTGACAATCCGATGGCAACCGAGGATGCGGCAGCGATGGCAGTCTGGTTGAATTGTCTGCGCGAAACAGAGTCATTGGATGAAGGCATTAGGTTGTTTCCATAGGGATGTTCGATCAGACAAATGAACGGGCCACGCAGCCAAACTCGCGGCAAACAGAACTGAAGCATACATCCAGTCGCCGATCAGCAAAAGCACCATAAGTATGAAAAGATACAGGCACCACTTGCCCAACATATTGCTGGCAGAATGAATCATGCCAAGGAGAACTGCAGCTTGGGCTACGATAACCAAATGCGTAAGCAATTGCCCTAACCATTGCCAATCATCCTCCAAACGAAGCCAGCCTCTCGATTGTTGAATCAAAAACCATCCCGCTTCACCGTTCCACCAAATCGCGTTGGCCAGCATGCTTGACAGACTGAATGCAATCCAAATCCAAAGATGGCATCGGATCAACTGCAACACGACGTTGACTCCAATTCGGGCTTGTCCACTAGCAAGTCCAGGACGAACCGTCCAAGAAAGTCGACCTGGATCGATAGTCAAATAGGCAAGCAACGCCACGATCAGCGGCTCATGAATCAACGTCAACATCGGTGCACGATGTTGGAAAGTACTCAAGCAAAACCAAGCGAGAAACGGCGATAGTCTAGCGCCTATCCCCGCAATGGTTGTGATACTTGCAAACAGTCCGATTGTCGCAACAATTTGAACGGCATCGGGGAACCAATAAAGAATCGACCAACGGTAGAAGCTGCCTGTTCCCTCGACAGCATCGCCGATCAAGTACCTTCCTGCATCAACGTTGAGCCAACCATTTGGCCCAATCCACTCGGTAGCGTGGATCAGCAACGCGATAAAATGAACGGCAGCAATAATTCCCGTTGCAATCCGAGTTTCTGATAACGCTTCTGGGGCTCTTGGTGTAAACCAAACCGTGTTCCACCCTTTTGCGGTTTCGTCCCAACTCGAAATCATGGTGAACTCCGCAATGATTCGATGGCTGGAACGGAGCGATGTTTTTCGATTTCTGGAACAAAACCGAATTCCCTCGTTGGGAATCGAGCCAGCGCCGCTTCGTAAAGAACTGACTCTGTCTCACTTCCTAACGTCGTAACGGATAAATTCTCGAGACGAATCCGCGAAATGGTTTCCGAGTCATTTGTCTTTTCCGCCTCTAAATGCAAAACGATCGACTTGAAAATATTGGTTAATCCCTGCCCATCGTCGCCTCGGGCTAACTCGACGAGAGGATACATGAATCGCTCCGAACGCGTTCGCGTCGGAGAGTTACGCGATGAATCCAGTACAGTCTGCCATTCGTTAGGTTTGGAAGTTGTCTGTATAGAAACGCGAACTTTTTTGGTGCCATTCGAGTCCGAAATCCACTCTATCGGCAACATCTCCTGATACCAATTGAGGCCAATCAAGTAGGGCTGCAACCAAAGGAGCACACCATCCTGCAGCGCCGACCGCCGCCAATTGGTTGCATAAGTCAGACCGATTGCTCCAAGGTGCAAGAGGATAAGACAACTAACAAACCATCGCGAAATGCGATGGATTTGGGTCGAGTCGGAAATCTGCTGGCGGGAAATCGTTTTAGACTTTCGTAAACAATTGCGTGAATGTATGCACTTTTACGCAAAACGCGTGGATGATGGTTGTCCGGCTGAGGACAGCCAGACCTACGTGAGGACAGCCGGTCCGTAACGAGTCTAATTGTAAACTCGTTATTTGAAACGAAAAAACCGAGCTGAATTTCAATTGAAACTACAACTCGGTTATTAAGGTTTTTGTTGCGAAAAGGCCTTCTTCAAGCAAGTTCGCAAACTTTGCAAACAGCTTACGCTGATGGAGCTTTGTCGCTAACCGATGCTGGAGCAGCTGGAGCAGCTGGAGCTGCTGGAGCTGGTGGAACCATTGTCGATGTGCTGATTGTGCCCGAATCCATGGTTGTGCCGCAGGAGCTGCAC
>JANLUJ010001316.1:0-2499 GCA_031363425.1 Pirellula sp. | reverse complement strand
GGAGCGCCGAAAACGGCAAGAGAACGAAAGACTTTCTGGGCGTTGTCCTCCTCCGCGCGAACCCCGACTTCAAAGACATGTTGTCCGCACTATCCGATGCGGGCGTTGATTTTTTGCTTGTTGGAGCGTACGCGCTAGCAGCGCACGGACATCCTCGTGCGACAGGGGATTTGGATATCTGGGTTCGCGCGGAGGAGGACAACGCCCAGAAAGTCTTTCGTTCTCTTGCCGTTTTCGGCGCTCCTTTGGACGATTTGACTGTTGAAGACTTATCGAAACCAGGCATCGTTTTCCAGATAGGTGTAGAGCCATCTCGTATCGATATCCTAACTACAATATCGGGCGTAGACTTTCTGGAAGCGTGGAAAAACCGTGTTCCGATTGAAATGGATGGTGTTTTCTTCAATGTCATTGGGCGCGAGGACTTGATAGCTAACAAGCGCGCTAGCGGCCGTCCCAAAGACATCGCTGATGCTGAAACACTTGAGCCAGGAATGTATGGGCCCGAGAACCTCGAGGATAACCGACGATAAGTCGATGTACGATGGCGAGAAAAAGCGATGCGAGACCGACAGTGGGCGCTCAATCAATCGCACCGAGAGGGAGAAATTGACTGTGAGATTAAGGGTGAAATCAAGGGTGAAATCAAAGGTGAGATCAAGCCGATTCGCAGTCTGGAGGGAATCCTCGGTCTCCCGCTGTCCAAAGAGGAGGATTTGCAGAACCTAGACCTTGAGGCGCTGCAAATGCCCGAGCCGAATTCCAATGGTTGCTCTCCCGCCCGCTTCAGAACTGTCTGTTTTGCGATTGAACGGAGTCTGGCTCCCGCAACTTTGACGAGTGGTAGCGAACAAAATCCTACCCACAAGTAAACGAAAAGGCTGGTGCCGTAATGGCTCCAGCCTTTCTTCGTTTATCCCCAGTCTTTTCGTTGATCCGTCGCATTTCCGTTGCAGCGAATTCGTCTCTCTCCGACACTCTCTACCTTATAACCTGACGGACGCCTAAAAACCCGTTTTCGACCGGAAAGCGCCAAACTGGTCCAAAAGTCCCTCGGATCTCTGTTTTTCCGACCCTGAGGTTATGCGCTTTTCAGGCTAGTGACTCGCATATTAGATCGGATTTATCCATAGTGGCTGGAATCCACCCCATAGACGAAAAAAGCTCATAACACGGAGGTAGGCTGTTCAAATCCGTCTCGTGAGGTTGGACGACTGGTAGCGAACGAAATCCGGTGGGTTTTGGGAAAGTGATTAAGGAGCGCAATCGCGGCGTTAGCAGGCGAAATGCTTGGTGAATCAACGATCGTGGAAGGAGCAAGCTGTTTACCTGGATGGGACAACGCTGTGGATACGGTCTAATTCCCGACTACGCGCGACGATTTTTCAACCACAACACAGGATTCAAAAATGAATATTACACGCATCGGGACTCAGCCATCGGCCAAAGGACCAGCTGTCGTCACAGCACCTCTTTCAAGTGCAAGCCAACGCGCACATCAAAGCAGCTGATTCAGACTGACGAAGCTACATTTCCCTTAACAGCCCATATTAACAAGTGTCAATCGTAAAAGTTCGGGTTCTTTACTCGTAAAAGTTGAGGTTCTGTGACAAAGGCCGTTTTCAGTTCTTTTGTTTCGAGCAGACCATCGGCCAAGAGTGCGACTTGTGACGGCCAATGTTCGCAACTGGAGGATGCATGCGGCGGCGATCGTTGTTATCTATTCGTTGGATGCCGTTGTGTCGCCGCCTGTTCAACGCGAAGGCATGCAATGAAGACACTCAATCAACGCGAATTGAGTTGCGTCCCCTTCTTGCTTTTCAAATTAGGTCCTATGTTGACCATCGATCCCAAGACCGAGCAGTTTGTAGGCAACGATTCGCAGCAAGCCAACAAATCACATTTAACCAACATTTGACAGCCTTGTCTTGCTTGGACTAGACTCAAGTGGAGTTTATTATTTCTGTCTGTCTCAACGCCGTACCAACCGGTTGGATGACGTTGACTCAAGTAGTCCATGATGACGAACAAAACATCGCAAGATTCAGGCCCTGCATTGGGGTTGTTGCTGAACGAGCATCGCGACAAGCTGAATCGGATGATTCGATGTCGCATGGATCGCCGACTGCAAGGACGAGTCGATCCGTCCGACGTCCTTCAAGAGGCTTGCGTCGAAGCCGTCAAACGCTACAGCGAATTTCAGCAACAAACCAAAATGCCATTTTACCTTTGGCTGCGTTTCCTCACGCTTCAACAACTGATGATCGTGCATCGCAAACACCTGACTGTCAAAATGCGGTCAATCACGAGCGAAGACCGCATAGTCGGTGACCTGATTATGGCCCCTAACGTCGCTGCGCTCGCGGAAATGTTATCGGGAACGATCACTTCACCGAGTTCCGCTTTCCAGAGAAAGGAATTACAAGTCCGGCTCCATGCTGCGTTGGATGCTCTTGATCCCAAGGATCGGGAGATTCTTGCCTTAAGGCACTTTGAGCA
>JANLUJ010001309.1:0-4019 GCA_031363425.1 Pirellula sp. | reverse complement strand
AGTCCTAAAATGCTTCCTGGCGACGTTAGTTAGTGCTGTGTCCCTCCATGCCTTAGACAGATCCTTATTCGATTCAGAAATGGATCGAATGGCTTTTAAAACGTCTTCCGCTGACCATCGCGATTTGAGCCGCTCTAGCATGCGAGACTCCAGTCCTGCTGCTTTGACAGCCTCACGCCAGCTTCCAAAGTACCGCTTTGCACGTTCTGCAAGTTTAATGTCCCCGAATCCGCTTCTTTCAAGTCGGAGTCCATTGACATATTGTTCTTGAATCAGCTCGATAATTCTCCGCTTTGACCACTTACGACTGAGGAGCGTTAAACCTGCGGCCTCCACTGCAATGTAGAATCCACCAAAGTAGCGTCGAATCGCAGCTATCAGACACGGATCGATATCACGGAGTGATTGGCCCTGATAGGATTGTCGCAGAACATCGAGCACACGCGCCTTGGACCATTTTCTATTTAATTTGATTTTTATTCCTGCAGCCCTAAGAGCCAATTGCCAACTACCAAAACACCTGGCTGCTGCGTTAGTGAGCGAAGGATCCTCATTCCAAATGTCTGACAAAGAAGGACATTTCTTGTGGCGAATTCTTAAAGCTTCGACAACCGATTCCTTTGTCCAGCGCCTCCTTAATTGTGTTGGAAGCCCCGCAGCAGATAGAGCTTTGTGCAAAGTACCGAATTGTTTTTCGATTTGCCTATAAAATGTTATCTCGGTTCTCGCGAGACCGACCAATGATTCTCCACGTTGATGGCGTGACTGCAGGTTGCGAATAATCTCTTCACCAGTTAGCGATTGCGGTTTATTGCAAGCCAAACCTGCTGCCACCATAGCTTTATGCCACCCTCCAAAAGTTCTAACGGCGAAATAATGAAGAACTGAGTCGTACTTTTTAATGTTTACTAGTGGCAAGCCGTGTTCGTGTCGAACTAAGATTGCAGCGATCACTTCTGACGAAGTCCAGGGCTTTTTTACTCTTAGGCGGCGCTTAGGAATAAATCCCGCAGCGATTAGTGCGTCACGGCAACTTCCAAAGTAATGCTCGGCAGCCCCTGTGAGACGAGGGTCTCGCCGCTTGCTTTTGCGGCCTTTAGATAGATTTCTTACATGTTCCGCCTTCAATTCGTCGAGAACGCGTTTTCGTGACCAAACCTGCCGCATCGATTCAAATCCAGCTTCCTTCAATGCCGTTCGCCAGCTTCCAAACAGCTTATAGCCACGAGCGCTTAAACTCCGTTCTATACCGCCAATCTGATCCGCCGGTGTTCCTTGCTTATGTAGGAACTGAATGCGCTCAATTACGTCTTGACGTGTCCATTTCCGGGCAGGCATGCTATCGCTCCGTGCTAATAATGATTTGTTCGAACATTTCCAACAGAAGCGGATGCCGTTCCGTCAAGTATTGTTTGATTCGAGGGTTGGCTATCATTGCACGGACATAGATCACTAGCTTCAGCAGGTTGGTTGTGTACTAACGGTACAGACCGGTATAGAAATCCTGCTGCTGTTCGGCTTCACGGAGTGTTTTTAGAAGATCGTTCTTCTTCTCATCGGCCTGCGCCCATGGTGTGCGGGCTCCGTTGGACTTCGCACGCTTGGACACCGCCGTCTTTAGAACCATCCCCCGAGCGAAAGTCACGCTATAGTCGTTGCAGGATTCCATCAGCTTTAGAATCTCCGCTTGTCGCTCGGGTTTGACATGGGCAAATTCCTTCGCACACTGAAGATTGAGTTTGCAAGCGTCGAAAGCCTTGACCACAGTTGGATCGAGCTTGTTTAAGAGATTGAGATTCAACCGGTGTGCAATTCCCACCATTCCCAAGGCGCTCGCAATGGTCTTTTCATCCAGTTCCTCGAGCGACTTGCGAATCATCTTCATCTCTTGGGACGCGCTAATATGATTTACCATCCTGTGGCAAGTAAATGCTTCCCGTTGATCGCGAATCAAGCACGGGACCGTTTCCACGCCCATGTCAAGAAGGATCTTGTACCGCAAGCATCCGTCAAGGATCTCGTAGCTATCACCCTGTGGAAAGACGACGAAGGGGTCGAGCATTCCTACCGCTCGCATGCTCGCTTCGATTCGCTTGAGGTATTTCTCGCTAACGACCCGTTCCGTTCTCGGTACCAATTTGACGATCGGAATATCCAAACCATCGACTAGCTTTGCGTTTTCTACCATTGGACTATCTCCTGGGTTACTATGACTCATAATGAAATTCTCCACCTAAAACAGGTCGATCGAAAAGCTTCTCCTCGCGGAGTATCTGGTGAAGGTCGACATCCTTCCACAGTGCGTTGACACTATTGAGCAGCGTGATGAATCGATTTTCTTTCGACTTGGCTTCTCGGACGTAGGATGTCTTGGCTCGCGTCACATCCTCAATGTCGGTTTTCAATTGGTTGACGGTATACTTGGCGGCGCTCCGCGACTTGGGGTCGCGAGATCGTGCGGCAATAATCCGTCGCGCTTGAGAAAAGTTATTCGTCGTAACGAGGCCTTCATCAAAGGCATCCATTAAGATGTTCTGGAGGGCGCTGTCCTCGGTGCTGGCAACCTGGGTTGCAAAGCGGATTGGAAAGACCCCTTGCTCGACACCGTGGATCAGGCGCTCTTCGCCCTGTTCAATCAGCCGGACGTAGTCGCGCACATAATGTTCTGATTTGCAGGTAATTCCAGCCAACTGTGAAAAAGACCAACCCTCGTCGTAGAGTCGCTTAATTTCCCTGGCGAAATCCATACTGTCTGGCTTCGTCCGGGCAATATTCTCGATCAGCGATTGGAGGTAGGCTTCTTTTCTAACGCAGGTGACAACTTCGGCTACGATCGTCTCATGGCCTAGCCTCTGGTGGGCTGTGAGTCGTCCCTCTCCACAGATAAGTTCGTACATGCCAGAACGGCTAAAGAACTTGTCATTGACTCGAACGGGCTTGAGCATACCATTCTGCTTAATACTCCCAACGTTCATTTCGAATTGCTCTTGATCACGGTTGCGTGAGTTGATGACCTTGATTAGCGAGATAGCAATCGCCTCATAACGGCGAGCCTTGAAGGGTACAATGTCGGCATCCATAAACTGTCTTTCTAAAAGGGGAAATTGACTTACAGGAAACTTTTTAAGAACTCTAAATCTGTGCGGCCGAACAATTCCGCTCGAACAGAGCTAGAACTGATGCGCCAGGCTTCTGAACCGGCAATGCACCGTGGAAGGATGACGTAACCCAGGATCTCCACCTCAATGGAATCCGACAGAAGTACGCCGAGCGTGATATCGATGACATTCCGGGAATCGGGTTCGATGGGCCAGTACGCCGTGTAACCGATGGGAACGGGTACAGCAGGTTGGATGGCAAGACTCAGTTTCCGGTCCAGGACAAAGAAATCGGAATAGGCAAGTACGTCGGTGAATAGCTTGCATAGACTTTCATGTGCCATTGTCCGAGCACGTTGCAGTTGCTCCTTGTGGAGTTGCTGAAATGCGTTGTCCCAGGATCCAAATTGCCGGGCGTAGCTCGATGCAGGCAGCATTTCGGTCTGGCTTCGTGTGAGCGTCGAACGGGTCATTCCAAACTGCTTGAACATCATTTGGAGCTGGAGGAGCATCCGATCTGGATCATATTTGCGACGCCGCTCTTCAAGTATCTGCTGGGCCCGCTCAAACAGGTCGTTACTGAAAATTTCATCGAAGGCTTCGGGAGTACGAATCCATTTCTCGACCGGGTTTTGAACCTGCGGCGTCTTAAGCTTTTGGCTGGTCTTGTTGTAGAGAAGCGTCCCGAGATACGTTTCATTCCGGATTCTGGAAAGGACGGAGCCAGCTCCCCAACGCCGTCCACCAGGCGACAAGACGCCGTCATGGTTCAGCCCTTCCGCAATTTTGTATTCGGAGTGGCCACTCTCAACAAACTCGTGGAAGATGCGTTGGATGGTTGCGACCTGCGCCGGATCCCCTTCGACCAGCGTCACTCGCTGATTCTGAATTCCCTTTCGCTGGCCTGGATTCAGTTTGTGC
>JANLUJ010001267.1:0-2847 GCA_031363425.1 Pirellula sp. | reverse complement strand
ATGGTGATGAACAATACGTTTGCCTTGCATGGCCTCGACCAACGATTCCATGTGAAGATCGCGAGGCGGCAGCTTGGTCGAGTCTCCCTTGGCCGCGACGATTTTAGCTTGGTACTCGCGGGCTTTGAGGTACTGTTCCCGAACTAGATAAGCGGATTTTCCGCGAGTGCCAGGGAAAGGTGAATCGCCTTGCGAATTGGTACCGTTGGCCATCTTGAGACCTCCGACAGGTAAACCGTCCTTATCGCGAATGAGTATTTCATCGACGACCCGCGGCGAGGCGTCGTAGTAACGCAATTTGCAGTAGACCGTTTGCCCACTGATGAGATGCCCTGAGCCAGGCATTATGTTGAGCGTTGTCAGTCCACCTGCAAGTGCGCGACGAAAGCCTGAGTCACGGACGTTTATTGAATCCATGACTCTTACACCTGGTTGGACCGGGCCACTACCATCGGCTCCACCGGCTCCACCGATATGACTATGGGTGCAAATGAGTCCCGGCATCACCCACTTGCCTTTCGCATCGGTTACCATAGCGTCGCCCGGAATTGTGACACTGTCCGTTGTTCCGATCGCCGCAATTTTGCCATCTCTAACCAGGATCGAACCGTTCTCGATCGGGGGTTTGTCAACCGGCAGAAGAGTGGCATTGACCCAAGCCATCGAATTGAAGCGTTGTCTGTTATCTCCGTCGTCGACTAGAACAGCTGGTTTCTGCGCAAGACCAAATGGAGAGAGTAACGAACTTGATAGCAATGCCGAAGTTGAAAGGACCGAAGTCGTTGCAAGGAATTCGCGACGCGTGTTCAAGGAATGTTCCCCAGTGATGTTTGACTATGTTGAAAGAAAGCAATTGCTCCCTCGGCTTGCCTAAATTGTACTCTAAGCCGAGCGACAGGAGTTGTGTAAACACATCTTCGGCCCGAGGTCCGAGGTCCGAGGCGATGTTGGGCGCTAGCCGACCGAATCTAAAACTCGGCTAGCGCCTCAGGCTCAAGACGAAGCTTGGGCCACGAACTTTAAATTCCAGTCAACCGATCAAATCAGGAGGCCAATCGCGGGCGTATCGAGTCCGCTTGCAAGTAGCCAAAAATCAGAATAATCCAGCAGGGCAAGCCTGGGGTATTTTGGATTCAATTTCGAAAAAGCGTTTTTTTCCTGCGTCGCTTGACAGCAATAGACGATGCGTCTATAACAATGAACGTCCTAATCGATTTATTGGTCTAAAGCGATTTTGAGAGCGGATATCATGATTGCATCAGGGATGCGTTGCATCACCGGGAGTTCAAAGGGTTCAATTGCCCGATTGGTGGCGTGCGTTCTATTGAACGCGGTTATTCTCATTTCACTGCCAGATCCATTTTCCCGTTCGCAGGAGCCGGTCACCCAGGAATCGCAAACGCGAACAGTCGCCGAAGTGATCTCGACGAGCCTTCGATGGGCAGATTGGTTAAATAAAAGGGGCGACAATTCTGGGGCGAGCCGCCGACGCCCTGCGATGACTTGCTACTGGCTCGGCGTTTGTATTTGGATTTGCTTGGGCGTGTACCGAGCGTAGCGGAACTTCGCGATTACCTAACGCTAGATGAATCTGTGCGACGCTTTGAGCTGATCGATCAGTTGATTTTTCCGCAGGGGACAAGAGCGGAGGACTACAAACGAACGTTTTCGGATCATTGGGCTCGTCAGTGGCGTCGGGTTGCGCCGGACGCGTCCGCCAACGGCGCTGGACATCGCGGTACAGCTTGAACAGGTTGCAAACGCGCAGGAAAAGATCGCCAAGCAAGTTAGTTCTCAACTCTGTAAAGACGAAGACGTTCTGGAGAAACTGTTGGAGCATCAATCCGAGCTTGTGCAAACCGTAAGCGATGTTTCAACACAGGTTGCAAAGCAACAGTGGCCGTCGAAGTTGATTCCTGATCGGATGGATGAGCTAGTCAAGTCAATTGCGGCCGCCGACAGAATGTTAAGGGACCAGAGCGAGACAGAATTTAAACCCCAAGCGAATACGGTAAGCGATGAGGCACGCGAGCTAGCGGCTCACATTCGAGGGTTAAACCCTGAAGAGCCGCTGGAGAGCCTTTCAGCTCTTGCGGCGATGGCGCAACAGGCGGCGAAAATGGAGGTAGAGCTTGCGGATGCGCAGCAACCACTTCAAGAAACTCGGTGGCGGCGGCACGATGAACTATCGCGGCTTGGGGCATATTCCAATCGGATTGGACGGCGTGGTACAAGCCCTTCGGCTGGAAATTCAAGCATTCATCATGGAACAAATCAGCGCGGATCGAAACATTCCAGTTCCTCAGCACTACATTGAGGCAGTCAATCGATATTTCGAGTCGATTGCTAGCCCGCATGAGGAAAGTGAGATCCAGAAATGACGCAAGCATGGGTCCGTTGGTTGCCAGTCTATTCGACCGAGGGGCTGATAGGGCTATTGCTCCTATCTGTTTCCGTTGCCATTTGCGTACGCCTCATTTGGGGCCGTGGACTTGTGCGTGTAAACTGGTCTTTGTGGGTTTTGCGAGCAGCATCGCTATCGATTGTTGTGACCATTCTATTTGGTCCCACCTGGGTTGAGCAGACGGAGCCAGCCTTGCGCCGTCCGAAAATGCTTTTTCTGTTCGACGGCTCTTCCAGCATGAAGCTTGGAACCGACACATCGCGTTGGCAAGATGCTTTGGATTTCGTAAACATGGGAATTGAGAGCACGAGTCAGGACGCATCTGGCGATTGCCAGTCGTTTCGTTTTGGGCATCGATTAGGGCCGCTTTACCCAACGCCGCCACATTATGCGACAAAGCCCCACACTGCGACAACATCGATTAGTGCCAACTCGATTTGTGG
>JANLUJ010001265.1:0-8710 GCA_031363425.1 Pirellula sp. | reverse complement strand
ATCGGCTTTTCTTGGCCGCAAGGATGTGCAATATGTCGGTTTTTGCGACGTGCGAAGTTCGGTGCGCGATGCTGCTAAAGGAAAAATAAACGAACATTATGGGAACTCCGATTGCAAGGTATACAACGATTTTCGCGAACTGATTTCTCGAGACGATATCGATGCAGTTCACATTGCTACGCCAGACCATTGGCACGCCATCATGGTGATCGAAGCATGTCGTCATGGAAAAGATGTTTACTGCCAAAAGCCCGAAACACTGACATTGCGCGAAGGTCCCTTGATGATCCAAGCTGCTCGTAGATATGGACGAGTCGTGTCCGGAGGTAGTCAGCGCGTACTCGAAGACTACCGAGGGATTGTCAATGAATGTTGGGGCGGTGAACTTGGAACGATCAAATCGATCAATGTCAACGTTGGGCCGCTTTCGCAATTATGCAATCTCCAAGCGGAAGATATTTCTCCCGATATCGATTGGGATCTTTGGCTCGGACCAGCCGCCTGGGCTCCTTACAATGCAGCTAGGTGTAGCGGTAGTTTCTCGACCGCCGGCAATAGTTGGCGATCCTACATGGATTACTCTGGCGGGGGTATGACGGATTGGGGTGCGCACCACTTTGGTGGTGCTACGTTTGCCGTGGACGTACGTGAACTTCAGCCAGCCGAAGTCACATACCACGACGAAAAAGAAGGCAAGCACGTGAGCTTGCGATACCCGAATGGACTCGTAATTACCCACAACCGACCTAATATCGGAAACCTAGTGGTGGAAGGCACGCCGGGCGAGACTCGTGAACCGAAACCCGTCCCGGTCTACAAAGGCGAAGGTGGCATCTATGGTGATTTTATCGAATGTGTGAAGACACGTGAGAGACCATTCCGCGACATCGAACTGGCGGTCAATACCGTGGCGGTTAGCCATCTGTGCATCATCGCGTACCAATTGCAACGATCACTCCAATGGGATTCGAACAAACAAGAATTCCCAGGTGATGCGGAAGCCAATCGACTCCTGGATCGCGCACGACGCGAGCCTTGGCAGTTGTAGAAAAAACCGCATTCAATTGTTTCAATCCATTCAAACTATTTCACAGGTGTTTTTCTATGTTGGACAAAGCGTTTGAAGCGTTAAAAACATACGATTGGGGCGCGGAGCGGAATGCACTCGACCCAATCAACGAAGCGGTCATCCACTGCCGTAATAACACAGCAATGCGCAAGGATTTAGAAACGCGCTTGGCCGCCTCCTTGAAGTCCTCTATTTCGCGGGACGCGAAAGACTTTGTTTGCCGAAAGCTCATGCAGATTGGTACATCCGAGTCGATCTCGACATTAGCCGACCTGCTCAGCGATAAGAACTTGGCCCACATGGCTCGCTATGCGCTCGAGCGAATCCCAACGCAGGAAGCGGTTCAAGCCCTTCGAGATGCGTTGCCAAAAATCGATGGGTTACTCAAAATCGGAGTCATCAGCTCGTTGGGCCAACGTAGGGATGCAGCCAGCGTTCCGATGCTAACCAAATTGCTTTCAGATTCGGACTCGACCATTGTTCGGTCTGCTGCACTTGCTTTGGGAGCGATTCGCTCTCCACAATCGACGAAGGCATTGAGTAATGCGAAACCAACTTCATCCGAGTCCAAAATAGCCGTTACGGACGCAAGCTTGGCTTGTGCTGAAGCCTTGCTGTCTGCAGGCAACAAAGCAGAAGCCATGGCCGTTTATAAATCACTTCTTGGTGACGGGCAACCGAAACAAGTACGAATTGCGGCCACACGAGGCATGCTGGCCTGTGCTGGGAAATCGTAGCAACTAAGTGCAAACTATAGGCGAAACACAAAAGACTCTGGAGAAGAATTGTGCATTGTTGTGACTGGCTAAAACGTGGAACCCTGGTTTTCGTTGTTTCTGCAGGCTTGCTTGGGAACATATCTCCAGCCCAAGAAAAATCTGAGCTCATTGGTATGGTGCTTGAGCTTCTCAGTGACAAGGACAAAGCCATGCGGTCTGTGGCCTTGGAGCAAGTACGATTTGAAGCCAAGGGAGCAAACGCAACCCAGCTATTCGCTTCGCATCTTCAAAAGCTGCCCCCGACTGCACAGGTAGAATTGATTGGCGCTTTAGCCACGCGCGGAGATGCCTTCGCTAAGCCTCAGGTATTGTCGCTATTAAAGACCAGTAGCGATGAATCGGTTCGAGTTGCGGCCATCGGAGCCATCGGAGAATTGGGGGACAAATCCGAATTGCCGCTATTGTTTGGATTCTTGAAAGGGGACGACCATAAACAGCAATTGGCGGCAATGAAAAGTTTAACCCGTATGCGTGGATCAAACGTAAATTCGACTATTGTCGACGAAATCAAGAGCGAGAATCCAAGTGTGCGCGTGTCGCTGATAGAAGCGTTGGTCTCGCGTCGCGCAATGGACGCGATGAAGCATGTCTCGGCGATGACCACAGATCCAGATTCAAATGTACGTCGTGCTGCTTTGAATGCATTAGCCGTTCTAGGTGATGCCACTCAGATTCCAGCAATGCTACAAGGAATCTTAAAGTCAGAAAGAGGGACGGATCGAGACCATGCAGAAAAATCTCTCGTCAATTTGTGCAATCGTACCGCCAAGCCGGAAGCCCGTGCCGAATCGGTCTTGATCGCAAGATCCAAACTCGATGAATCTTCACAGCTAGACCTGCTTTCGACAGTGGCAAGAATCGGAGGAGACAAAGCGCTTGAGGCGGTAGAGACCTCGATGGCGAGCGCGAACCCGTCTCAACATGAGGCAGGACTTCAAGCGTTTTGCAATTGGTCGGAACCAAGCATCACGGACAAGCTTCTAAAATTGATTGAGAACACGTCCAATGCAAAGGAACGAAACGTAGAATTCAAGGCCTTGGTCCGTCTAGCCAGTATACGCGATAAGCGAAACGACCAAGAGCGGCTTGCTCGATTCAAACAGGCCATGCAACTCGCCAAATCAATCGATGAACAGTCCTTGGTAATTGACAAGTGCCGTTCGGCTTATTCCGTTGAGACCTTGCGTTTTGTACTGCCCTTCATCGAGCAACCCGAGTTTTCTGAAGTTGCCTGCGAGACAGTAGTCGAAGTCGCGCACCATCGCGAAGTGCGTGAGCCAAACAAAGTGGAGTTCGATAAAGCGTTGGAACGGGTCATTCGGACGACCAAGGACGCAATCGTGATAGACCGGGCGCAACGTTACATCAAAGGCGAAACGTGGCAACGTCCCAAAAGCAACTAACGTTTTGGTTCGATCGGCTGCTGAAGAAAAGTGATCAAATCCGCCAAGTCTTGTTGATTGAATTTGACCTCAAGCCCTTCAGGCATCATTGAAAGCTTCGACATTCTTAGCTCTGCGACTTCAAGCCGCGAGACGACCTGTGTAGTTCCATTCTCTCGTTTGATGGTGATGCTGTTCGCAGTTTCATTCGACAGAATTCCCGTCAGGATTTCATCGCTCTGCAATAAACAGGCGTACGATTGAAATCCAGGTTGGATATCGACATTGGGATCCAAGATATTTACCAATAGCTTCTCGGCAGAGTGGTTAACGACCGTCGCCAAGTTCGGACCAATATCTATGCCTTCTTCGCCTCGCCGATGGCAATTTGCACATGTCCGCGAGAAAACAGATTTGCCGTTTGCCACTTCCCCTTTCAAAGCAAGGGCAGGGCGATATCTTTCAATGATGTCGGATCGCGACGAACGCATCTGGCTCTCGAAAAGGATTTTGCTACGTGCTGCAATCGCTTTGGATGGATGTTGTAGCATTCGACTGCGTTGAGTCAGCTCAATGCTCCCCACGCCTACCGTCCCATTTTCTATTCTGTCGACAAGATCTTCGGTCCAAGCAGTACGCGACAGCAGCACCTCAATCGCTTCGCTCCGTAGTTTAGGCGTGAAATGCGACCACGCGTCCGCTAGTTTGGTTGGGACACTGCCACTAGAACTCTGGCGCAGCGTATCGAGTACGCTTGATTGTAGTTCGGCGTCGAATTGTGGTCGCAACCACTGCGAAAGAATCTCACATCCCAATTCGCGCTGTTCTGGAACGCGACATAGCAATGTAGCGGCTAGAATCCGTTCATGGTCCGAACGACTCAGATCTCGAGCATGTTCATAGGCCGATCCGATGATCTTGTCGATCTCTGCCAGGGACGACCTAAGTTGCTCCGTTGAGTCCATTGCTTTAAGAACTGCCAAGGACGAACCGGACCGTTCCAGTGACAATAAGAACCTGTTCAAATTGAGATATCGCATATCGTAGTCGACCGAAACACCAACATGCACCGCGCTAAGCAGTAGCGTTGCAATCGCTTGCTGATTGTTGCTTCCAATTGCGAGTCGAAGAAATGGTTCTCTAAAAATTTCCAGCGCATTCCGATGCGAAAAATAAGCAGCATCAACGATCGTCTTAACATGGGGCAAGGCAGAACTCATCATGGCAGCGACTACCGCAGGATCGTCTGCATGCTTTATCCCGATTTCCAAGATGGCAACTCCAGCCGATTCATCCTTCCATTGGCCGAGCGACAAAGCCAGCTGCAGGGCTACTTTCGCATCGGGGTCGTTTATCAACTTCACTAGGTTTGGAAGGATCTCAGGGTCTTCAATGCGCTCTGCAAGTACGATTGCGTTTTCCCGAACGCGCGGATGCGGATCGCTCAACGCATCGATGATTGACGTTGCGTCGAGAGCATTGAGGCCATCCAGCGTGTGAAGGGCTTGTACTCGTGCTTGGGCCAATTTTCCATACCGAGCCAATTTTCTTAGCGGTTCCAAGCAAGTGGAGTCCTGCTTCCACAAGAGTAGTTGCTGGCATTTGTCCCTCTGCGTTTCGTTCGAACAGTCCATAGCTCCTGCGAGCTCAACGGCAGAGAGGCGATCCAATCGAATCGGCGGTATGGATTTTTCAATGGCGTTCGGCACGACTCGATAGATACGCCCGCGGTCGTCGCCTAAGCGATAGTGTGGGAGCAGTTCTGATTTACCTGCTGGCGGCAGCCATTCGGGGTGCTCGATCATATAACGATACATATCTGCAACCCAAAGCCCTCCGTCTGGCCCGGTTCGGGCCATCACGGGTCGGCACCAGCGATCCTCGCTGGCAAAAAAATCAAATTTCACTTCGTCCGGAGAGCGACTTGCAGAGTAGCTTACACCATCATCTTGAAGCACATTGTGCTGAACCAAATTATGAAAAGGTTCGCAGGTAAATGCATGCATCTTATCGCCTGAGCCAAACAGCAAGCTATCGCCGTAAATGTTGCTGCCACAAGCCGACGTATATCTCCCAGATTGCTCGAAACTGTGAAATCGTTTTTCCAATTTGCTCGCTGGAAAAACAACGGGACTTCCGGGTCCAACCACATGTCGAATGGACGCTGTTGCGGGAATATACGGATTGCGAGCAAAGTATCTATCGGAGATGACGTATTGCCAAAGAGGATTTGCATTTTGTGTTCCAAACCAGTGCCCCCAGGCATCCCGGTTGCGACCAAACTGAGATGGTCCAGATTCAAGTTCAAGCTTTCCGGTGTCGGGTTGGAATCGAAAATCGCGACTGCCAACGGTCGTGGACTGCCCATTTCGGTTCGACTGAACCTGTGTACCTAGTCCGTGATTTGCATGATGTCCTCCATTGGCGCAGTACACCCAATTGTCGATTCCCCATCGAAGGCCATTGACCCGCAATTGTTGATTTCCCTCGTTAAAACCTTGAAGCAATACTTCCCGGGAATCGCACGTTCCATCTCCATCGGTATCTCGAAGAAACAAGATCTCAGGAGCCGCAGAAACAAGTACCCCGTCGCGCCAAGCCAATATTCCATTCGGAAAATTTAGATTCTCTGCAAACAAGTGGCTTGTCTCAAAAGTCCCATCTCGATCTTGGTCCTCTAAGACTCGAACTCGCCCGCCCGCTTTGCCTTGGCCATCCATTCCAAGCGGGTAGTCGGCCATTTCGACCACCCATAGCCGCCCGGCTGCATCCCAATCAAATGCAACTGGATCCAGAACGTTGGGCTCCGACGCAACCAGTTCGACACGATACCCAGCAGGGACGTGGATGTGCTTCAACGATTCGACAGCGGACATAGGTTCGCTTTCAGGTTGGATCGATCCGCTTGCAAGCTTCCTATCCTCATCCATTCCAGAAGCGTTCCAAAATGCAGCGATCTCTTCGATCGAAAGCGCTCGATCGAAGATCGCCACCTCGTCAATTTTTCCTTGCAGCCCTTCACCGATGCTAAATCCGCTGTATTTCTCATCTGCATTGGATAGCGTCATTGCATCAATTGGGGTGGTTCCGCCATCAACGTAAAGGCGAACGGAGTTTTGCTCCCGAACTGCCACCAACATGTGCCAAAGATCCGCCGGCACGTTACTACTGCTATTGGCAATGGCCACCCGATGGTCCTTGGACTGCCGCGAACCAATGTTCACGGCCTTGCCATCACGAAATAGTGTGCCGCTCCGTTCGCTAGCCCCACTCTTTTCGCCGAGCCAGAACCACATTGCAATAGAGTATTGGTCAGCGATTGTCATGCGATCGATTTCCAAAGAACCTCCCGCCAAGTGCAGTCCGCGATTGATTTGCGTTGTCCCTGAAAATGCAGAAGGCCTCAGCTGCTCTCGGCTTCCGATGCCACTGCCACTGGCAACACCTGGCAGATACCATGCGAAGCCATTTGAAACCGTTGCGGCAGGGCGATGCTCAACGGCATTTTGAGCTTGGTCTCCACGCATCTCGTTGAGGCGCCAGTAGCCCGCCGGTTTGGCATCGAGAATGGCTTTCGCGTACGGTCCATGCATGTCCTGGATTTTACGACTAGGTTGACCAGAGACTTCCTCAAGGGCCGCGATCAAAGTCTCAACGATTTTCGGCTCGGCCTGTACTTCTAAGCCGGCGGTGCGAGCCGGCCAGGTAGTATATCCTCCGAGGTTGTGCTGTTCGGGCGGAGGTATGTACCCCTCTGCCCCATTTGCCAGTTCGATGTTGAAGTGATTTTTCAGGGGAGATTGGGCTCTCAATTTCAAGCCAGTGATTGCGTACACTTCATTAGGAAGGGTGCTGATTGTCAAATCACCGATTCGAATCGCTTGCAGTTTGAGCTCCGTCGATTTTCGAGCATCGAGGATCACCGCTTCCATGGCGTAGACTTCGGTCACTGACTTGGGCAGCTCGTTTTCAATTTTCGATGCGATTGGTTTGGCCCATTCAAGTCGCGATGTGTCTGGAACGCGGTAGTTGAGATTCAATTTCCTTTCGACAATTTTCAAGGGCACATCGTCATGGTAAACGATGGATGCAATCGCCTTTTCCGCGTAGCGGGCGACCGATTCCGCGTATCGATCCAACGTGATGGACTTCGCAGGCGAACCGTAGTCCATCCACATCAAGTCACCGCTTGTACCCTGAGACATGGCGCAAACAAAGGGACCGTTCCCGTCACCAGATTGATTGAGAATGGTGGCAACATACTTCGAAAAGAGACCGTAGTAGTCAGCCGAGACGGCTGGGGCTCCGAAATAGTGTTGTGAGTAATTAGCAAGGACTGCCAATGGTCTACCATCGATTGCTTGAATCGAAATCACTGACAAAGCAGGATCGACAGGTCCCGATGGTCCTATGATGTCCGCACTCATGTACCCCGGGTGCATGTGCGCTAGCCCAGTTGCATTTCCGAATGGATCGACAATCTTCGTTTCAGGTCGTCGAATCCAACGTCGATTGTGAGTATGTTCCCAATCATCGATAGTCGCCCATCCGATACGAGCCCGTTCAAGGCGTTCATTGGCGGCGACAATGGAATCCGCAATTTTGGATGGAAGCAAGGCGGCATACTCCTTGTCCACCCTTGTTCCCAAACATGCCATTGCTGCCGGTGCGGAATGGGTGTGCGTTGCAGAAACCATCATATGGTTCGTGGCAATTCCGCACCTTTGACTTGCCAATTGCTTGGCTTCATCGAGGAGCGACTGGGTAATCATGCATGTATCGACAACGACCAAAGCAATTTTTGTTTTGGAATCATCCAGCACGATGGCACGAACATAAAGACGGTCGTGAATCTGCGTCGACTTACCCTCGAGGAAGCCGCCCGCAATTATGGATGTCGGTGAAGTTGGGGTGATATCGACTGCTGTTGCCCCTGCCCGAAACTTGCCTGTGGCCTCAAGCAGAGGCGGCGCGATCGCCAAGGTGTTACCTCGCGTTTGCAAGGCGAAAGCCAACAGTATCGCGAAAAAGGTTAAGTTGAGTCTGTATTTATCCATGAAATCACGTCTGCTGAGGTTTAGCGACCGTCGAAAACTCAAACGAAAAGAACATCATAACGTGAAAAGTAGAGTGGGTGGTGGCGAAATGCTGGCGCTAACTCGTCTGCTTTGGCCCTAGGATGCAACGCCTCCGATGCCAATTGCTACCGCATTGATGGGACCAAGTCGCCACGCCGAGAGGTGCGCGAACGTATTGCAAGAGCAAAGATTCGTTCTGACCTCTTTGCCGTCCTGATCCTCGTGGTGATGAGCGGGAATTTAGTCGTATTCGTCTTAGATGCAGTATTGATTCCAATGACGATCGCATCTGAAACGATGGCTGTTTTTAGTTTCGATCCGGGTTCTTGGCGAGAGAAAATCAGCCAGCGCAATCTCGATCGTGACGTCATGGTGTGGCAAGGCTTGGGTCAATTTGGCAAT
>JANLUJ010001264.1:0-1922 GCA_031363425.1 Pirellula sp. | reverse complement strand
ACAATCATTGCGCGAACCCTTTAACCGCTATGTCATTCATGTGCGTGCCAGCTATTTCGATGAAACGGCAGCCATCGTGAAGCAAGCCGCTGCGATTGGCATCAAGAAATTTTCCGTTTTTTATCAAAATGATGCTTATGGCAAAGCTGGCCTAGAAGGTGTGGAACGTGCTTTGAAGACCTTGAATTTGAGCACGGCATCTACTGGCACGGAAGAACGCAATACGGTTGATGTGAAAAAAGCGGTGGCAGATATTTTGGCCAAGCAGCCAGAATCCAACCAATCGTGCCCCCCATTCGAACAATACCAAATTCGTTTTGAGCATCCTTCATGTTGGCGAATGCAATTGAATTGGTAATTGAAATAGTTGGCACGTAAAGCAAGCAGTGTACGAGCATCAATACAAAGAATGCGTTAAAACTCGTCACAAATCCGCAGCCAAGAATAGCCAGGCCACCAATCAAATGACTGAATGCAAGAAATTTCTCGGCAGCAAAATTTCGGTCGGCGAACTGATTGCTAAAAAACATCCCTACAATTGCCGCGATAGGGAACGCGTTGAGTATGAGCGACTGTTGGCCAGGCGAAAAACCCAATCCATCATTGTCGATGTATCCGAATATGAGCGGCAGCCAAGCTCCCCAAATGAAGAACTGCAGAACCATCATCAGGAACAATTTCAGTCGAATGATACCACCCGACCCGTCTGAGCCTGTCGCCATTTGTCTCTCCGAAACCTTGGTCGTAATTAAGTAGGAAGGTGCTCCGATGCAACGCCGCAGCCGCCGTTTCGATTGGAGCTATTTGGGTAGCATCGCCCAAAGGCGAGCGGCGGAATCAAAACGATCGTAGCTGAATTCGTAAGAATTCAGAAACAACTGAATTCTTACGAATTCAGCTACCAACCCGTGGAATGTTTTTTCCTGCCGCTCGCCTAATTCCCTGCGATGACCGAGCCAATACTCGTCGATCCGCGAAATGCAAGCGTTTGATGTTTCACAGCGTAGCTAGTACGTACAGGACTACGCAAGCGGGTGCATTGCGGAATTCTCGTGAACAAGCGGATTCGCGGCTCCCTAATTTGCCCAATCTCCCCTGGTTTCGAAAACACCATGGCGAAGAACGGCAAAGTCCACTAACAACACTGCTTGGTACAAAATTCCATCGGTCTTATAAGGCGACCGGCAGATTTAACCTTACCTAGCACGACGCGCAAGCTAGTGATTCCAGTTTCCAATTCACTAGCTCGCGCGTCGTGCTACTGGTATTTTTCAGTCTGCCGGTCGCCTAAAATCCCAGCCGCTACGAGGTATTTCAGTGGAACGATACAAAAAAACGAAGAAAGCCACGCTCCTGGCCTTTTTTGTTGTCTTCGCAGCAACTTTCCCGTTGCCGACAACTCTAGCGCAAAACGACCTTAGAATAAAGGACATTTGTCGACTCAAGGGGCAGGAAGAAAACACTCTGCAAGGCTTAGGACTTGTGGTCGGTCTCAAGGGGACCGGCGATGGCGGGGATATCAAACCAACCGTACGCGCACTTACTAGTTCGATGCAAAAAATGGGCGGACAGATGTCTAGCGATATCCAGGGAAGGCTCATAGAGAAGGAAATGGCCAACGCCAAGAACGTCGCGCTCGTATTCGTCGAAGTCACGATCCCGTCGAGCGGAGCCCAACAGGGTGACCGGCTGAGTTGCAAGATTAGCGCGATCAGTGCCAAGAGCTTAGAAGGTGGAAACTTGATGCTGACTCACTTGCTAGGTCCACGAGCCGATCATCCTGTCGTTTACGCTTTGGCAAGCGGTCCTATAACCATCGATAGCGTCAAGGTTCCAACGTCCGGTAAGATAGTTTTCGGATGCAAGATTGAGTTTAACCTTGCCAATGAGTTAATAGCCGACAACAGAATAAAACTCATCGT
>JANLUJ010001246.1:0-3968 GCA_031363425.1 Pirellula sp. | reverse complement strand
CCACAACACAGATTGAGCATTACGATAACCTAGCTGCCTACTTTGATGGCCTAAAGCGAATCAATACGATTCTAATCGATCTTTGCCGGGATTTTTGGACCTACATTTCCATGAACTACTTTAGGCAGCAGATCAAAGCTGGTGAAGTCGGTTCGTCCGCCATGCCTCACAAGGTAAACCCAATCGACTTCGAAAACGCAGAAGGCAACTTGGGAATCGCCAACGCTCTATTCGAACACTTCAGCGCAAAACTCCCGATCTCGCGACTGCAACGGGACCTAACCGATTCGACTGTGCTGCGCAATATCGGAGTTCCAATCGCCCACACATTGATTGCATGCAAATCCATTTTGAAGGGCTTGAGCAAGGTCCTGCTCAACGAAGTGGCAATTCACGCGGACCTCGCAGCGAATTGGGCGGTCGTAGCGGAAGCGATACAAACCGTTCTACGTCGCGAAGGATACCCAGAGCCATACGAAGCGCTTAAAGGGTTGACGCGAACCAACGAAGTCATCAACGCCAGGACCATGTCCGAATTCATTCAGTCGCTCAACGTCTCGGACGCGATCAAGGCGGAGCTGACAAAAATAACGCCCTTCAACTATACAGGGATATAAAACAACGGGCAGACAAAGCCGAAAAAAGTCAAAGTAGTAGGCACATTCCATGTGCCGTTCACCGGGAATCATAATAGATGCCAATACGCGGACGGCACGACGGAGCGTGCCTGCTACTTTCTATTGCTTTACGTCGATGCCGCCGTATTTTGGAACGCTTGGTTCCTTGATGTCCTTGAGCAAGCGTGTCACGATCTTGTCCGTGGTCATGCCCTCGGCCTGTGCTTGGAAATTAGTGCTCAAACGGTGACGAAGCACTGGAATCGCAATTTTCCGAATGTCCTCGATACCGACGCTAAATCGACCGTCCATGGCTGCTATGGCTTTGCCGGCATGAATGAGGAACTGGCCCGCTCGAGGTCCGGCTCCGAAATCTAGAAGCTCACGTACAACTTCGGGGGCGTCAGGTTCACTTGGGCGAGTCGCACGAACCAAGGCCACGACATACTTCACTAAGAATGGACTGACAGCTACACTCATCACCAGCTTCTGGATATTCATGATCGCTCGGGCCGATAGGATCTTGCTAACTTCCGGCCGTTCGCTGCGAGTTGTCGATGTTAAGATCTTCTCTTCTTCCTCTGCACTTGGGTACCCGACTTTGATATTGAACATAAAGCGATCGAGCTGGGCTTCAGGGAGTGGATACGTTCCCTCTTGCTCTATCGGATTCTGAGTCGCGATGGCGAAGAACGGTTCGGGCAGTTGGTAGGTGTTTCTACCGACCGTAATTTCACGTTCCTGCATCGCTTGCAACAATGCTGCTTGAGTCTTGGGTGGCGTTCGATTGATTTCGTCGGCTAGCAGGATGTTGGTGAAGATCGGACCCTCTACAAAACGGAATTCACGCTTGCCCTGCGAGTCTTCCTCGAGCACGTTAGTACCAGTTATGTCCGAAGGCATTAGGTCAGGCGTGAACTGAATGCGTTTGAAATTGACGTCAAGGATTTTGGCCAGTGACGAGACCATGAGAGTCTTTGCAAGGCCAGGTACCCCTTCAAGCAAGCAATGGCCCTTTGTGAAAATGGCAGCAAAAAGCTGTTCGATGACTTCGTCTTGGCCAACGATCATCTTGCTCAGCTCACTCCGCATTTGGTCGCGATGTTCGCGAAATTCTCGCAACAGATCTCCAATGCTCTTGGCCGGTTTTCCTGGTGGCGCGTTTGACACGTTTTTGCAAAACTTCTGGTGCGAGGTCAGTTTCAAGCGAGCACTGCATTCTGCGCATTCTGCCCGAACGACTCGTATTGTCACGCTGGGAAGCAATCCAAGCAAGTAGCCGTATATGCAGCTGTCCTCAGCCGGACTTTACGTAGGTCCGGCTGTCCTCAGCCGGACGTCCACACAAAGCCGTTGACCAAATTGGCATCGTTCGATCTACTTGCATGGCTTTGTTAGGAGTTTCGATTGGAATTGAAAATGGATAGCAATACATCTCCCGATGTTGTCTTAAACCATGAAATCGTTCTCGCCATGCGCGATGCGGTGCTTGGCCAAATGGATTTTGCGCGCAGGTATACGCTCGGGCTTCTGGAGAATACCCCTGAGGAACTTTGGCCCATCATGCCGTCGGGGGGCAGTTCGCATATCGCTTGGCAAGTTGGTCATCTAGCTGTTTCACAGTACGGGCTGATGCTCTTCCGACAACGGGGGCGTGCTGAAGGGGATTTGGATTTGATGCCAGGCTGGCTTCGAAAGCGATTTGGCCGAGGAAGTGTACCCTCAACCGATCCATCCGAAATACCGTCTAAAGCAGCGTTGCTGGAATGCCTGGATAAAATCCACCAAGTTTCGATGGCGGTCCTGCCAAGCCTGTCGGCAGAGCAGTTGATGGATCCAACCGAAATGCCCTACGCCGTCCATCCGATCAAACTGGGGGCGCTTTTGTTTTGTCCGTTGCACGAATCGATCCACGCCGGGCAAATTGGAGTTTTGAGACGAATGCATGGACTTGCGCCGGTTCGCTAGCATTACTGAGCCACTGTGCAGCGTACTCGCAGATCACGCTTTTCTTAGACGGACAAGGTTAATGGATTACCGAGTGGCACTTCCGGACTATCAATTGGTATTTGCCAAAAAGCTGCCATGAGCCACAATACATGGCCGCACATCAAATTATCACTACGACCAAAGGATGGGTCGCTATGCCTTCTGAAGCAAGTCCTCGCATTCACGAAAATCAGAAGTTTGGATGGCAGGAACGACTCGGCTATTCTGTGTTTCGAGTTGTCATATGCGTTGTGCAAATCATTCCTCTCGAACGTTGCGATCGAATTTGCAAGTTGCTCGCCAAGCTCTTTTCCAATTGGATCCCAGTTCGTCGATCCTTGATTCGTGAGAATCTGCAAATGATCTTTCCGGAATGGAAGCTGGATCAGTCTGAACAGGTCACAGAAAAGATGTGGCATCATTTGCTTTTGATGGGATGTGAAGTTGCGCAAGCGCCAAGAAAGATTCATCGCGAGAACTGGCATGAGCATTTCCGCATCCCCGATCGTCGTTCCATGCTCAAGATTGTGATGGATGATCGCCCCACTGTATTGGTATCCGCACACTTTGGGAATTTTGAGCTAGCAGGATTCTTGACTGGGCTCTTTGGTGTGGCGACAACAACCGTAGCTAGACCGCTCGATAATGGATTTGTGCACGAATACATCACCATGTTTCGTTCGCTAGGTGGACAATACTTCTTAGCCAAGGAGGGTAGCTCGCCGCAGATTCAGGAACTGTTAAGCAAGGGCGGCAACTTAACATTGCTTGCCGATCAGCATGCTGGCGCCAAAGGATGTTGGGTCGATTTTTTGGGAAAGCCTGCGTCTTGCCACAAGGGGCTTGCGCTGTTTACGCTTTCAAGCGGTGCACCGATGATTGTGTGCTGCAGTGTACGAACGGGGAGGCCATTGCAATTTGAGTTATCTGTATTGGGGATCGCCGACCCTATGGATGGCGGCGAACGATTCAGTAGCGTCGCATCGTTGACGCGATGGTACAATCAGTGCCTGGAACAGATCATTCGATCCTTTCCCGAACAGTATTGGTGGGTTCATCGCCGCTGGAGGGAACCGCCACCCCAAAGAAGATCCAGCCAAGCCGCATAGCTATGACAAAAATTTACGAGGGCCTTGGCCTGTCCTGCATGTATCCAGAGAACTGGAGCCTCACCGAAGATATGGACGAGGATCGCGTCGTCGGATTCACTTTAGAAAGCCCGACCTCTGCTTTCATGACCGTTACGGAGTATCCGTGGACGGTTGCACCGCGAGAAGCATTGGAACAAGCTCAGGATGTGATGAAATCCGAATACGACAATATCGAATACGATGAGATCGATCCTGAGCTGGAGTTGGATGG
>JANLUJ010001210.1:0-2044 GCA_031363425.1 Pirellula sp. | reverse complement strand
ACAGGCTGGAAGCCTATGCCACTTCATAACCAACCCCCAATTCCAAATTTGGACTGAGCACTAGTATACTAAATCCCAAATCCTCGGAGAATAATTATGTGTGGTCTAAGTCGTCGACTGTTTTTGGGTTTTGGTATCGGCACTTTTTTTGCGAAGCCATTGTTTGCCATGTCGAATGAAAAGCAGTTGAATGAAGTGGCTAACATCCTTGTGAACGCCACCGCGAGCGGGCAAGTTCGAGCTGCGGTCATCTATGCTCGCCTTGGCAAAACCATATTCCAGCGTGCCTTCGGCGAAACTAGATCCGTCGATTCGTCGTTCCTGCTGGGCTCCATTTCGAAGCCGATCGCGATTGCCGCTTTGATGACGTTGTACGATCAAGGCAAATTCGATCTGGACGATTCAGCAAAGAAGTACATTCCCGAGTTCCAAGGTGATGCGAAGGATCGCGTTACCATTCGGCATTTGCTTACCCATGTATCTGGGCTTCCAGATCAGCTGCCTGAGAACGCTTCGTTGAGAAAGAGCCATGCTCCTTTTTCAGCTTTCGTACAAGGGGCAATCGATGTCCCATTGCATTTTGAGCCGGGCACTCAATACGAATACTCGAGCATGGCGATTGTGCTGGCAATGGAAATTGCGCAGCGGATTTCTGGCGTTGAGTTCAAGGAGTTTGTTGACAAGACCGTTCTGCAGCCACTTGGCATGCGACACACGGCATTCGGAATGGGGCGATTGAAACGTGAGAATACGATGCCATGTCAAGTTGAATTCGGTGCCGTCGAGTCTGGCGGAGGTTCACCCGACTCATGCGATTGGGATTGGAACAGTGCCTATTGGCGCGAGCTAGGTGCGCCCTGGGGCGGAGCTCAAGCGTCGGCACCCGATGTTGCACTTTTCCTGGAAGAGTTCCTACACCCAACCGGAAAGATCTTCCGTCCGGATGTCGCCAAGCTCATGATTCGCAATCATAACCCCGAGGGAATCGCATCTCGCGGGCTCGGGCTGGATGTTGGAATGAACGACGTCATATCCAACTGCTCAAGCAAAACTTTTGGCCACACCGGTTCAACGGGCACTATCGCTTGGGCCGACCCAGATCGTGATCGAGTATGCGTAGTACTGACTACATTGCCAGCCGGCTCGATGCGAGATCACCCGCGGTTGCTTGTCTCGAATAGCATTGCATCGATAGTGGATTAGGGCCGCATCGGTCACTCTCGGCAAGAGTGACCTACCGTATGTCGCACCTGCCGGGTGCGCTCTGTGCTTCTGCGTGAGACTCTGTGCGACCATGCAGTTCAAAGAAACGAACCTACATTACTACCGGCGTCGAAACAATGGCCCGGCATAGCGAGCGCCGCCGCCAAGCTCTTCTTCGATGCGAAGCAGCTGATTGTACTTGGCCATGCGATCCGATCGCGATGCCGAGCCGGTCTTGATTTGACCGCAGGACAATGCGACGGCCAAGTCTGCAATCGTCGAGTCCTCGGTTTCCCCGCTACGGTGACTCGAGATGCTGGTGTATCCATTGCGATGGGCCAATTGAATCGCATCGATCGTTTCTGTTAGCGTACCGATTTGATTGACTTTGATGAGGATGCTGTTGGCGATTCCTTGATCGATGCCGCGCTGCAATCGGTCGGTGTTGGTCACAAACAAATCGTCGCCAACGAGTTGGACTTTGTTGCCAACCCTGTCCGTTAGCTTTTTCCATGACGCCCAGTCATCTTCGGAGCAACCGTCTTCGATGGAGCAGATCGGGTACTTGCTGATCCATTGCGACAGGATGTCGACCACGCCGCCGCCGTCGACCTTTTTGCCGTCGAGATCGTACAGATTGGTCTTGGCGTCGAAGTATTCCGTCGCGGCACAGTCAAGCGCGATCTGAATCTGCTCGCCGGGCTTGTAACCAGCTTTTTCAATGGCTGTCATGATGACGCAGAGGGCCGATTCGTTGGTCTTCTGAGCGGGGGCGAAACCGCCCTCGTCACCGACGGCCGTGGCCATGCCCTGGTCGCTCAAGACCTTGTTGAGGTTGTGG
>JANLUJ010001195.1:0-5584 GCA_031363425.1 Pirellula sp. | reverse complement strand
CGCGACAGCTTGGATGGCATTCTTTTGCGGCAACATGTTGCAGATGGCTTTGGAGCTAGCCGAAGAGAACCAAGCGTACTCGGATATGGCAAGCAAATTCTTCGAGCATTACGTCGCGATCGCTGAAGCCATGAATTCCTTGCACGGGACCGGACTTTGGGAAAAAGAGGATGGATTCTATTACGACCACCTCCTTCGCGACGGCAAAAGTACTGCCATGCGAGTTCGGTCTCTAGTGGGACTCATTCCACTTTGCACCAACGTCATGATCCATGAATCGACTCTGCTACGCCTGCCAAGCTTTCAACGCCGCATGAATTGGTTTCTGAAGAATAGGCCGCAGATGGCGAAGCACATGGCCTACATGGAGAAATTCTGTCCGGCTGGTTCAACAACCGAAATGCGACTGCTGGCCATTCCATCCACGGAGCGATTCCGCAAACTTTTGGATTATATGTTGGACGAAAAAGAGTTTCTCTCTCCGTTCGGCATCCGTTCGATGTCTGCCATACATGGTGACAAACCGTTTGTCTTCGAACACGCTGGCGGAAAAGAGTCGGTTGGTTACGTACCTGGCGAAAGCAACACGGGGATGTTTGGCGGCAATAGCAACTGGCGCGGACCCGTGTGGTTTCCCCTCAATTACCTGATCGTAGAGTCCCTTCGCCAGTACCATGCGTTTTATGGCGAGACATTTCAAGTCGAATGCCCAAAAGGATCTGGCGTCTTGATGAATCTTAAAGAAGTAGCTGATGAAATTGAACGTAGATTGATAATGCTATTTAAACGGGACAAACATGGTGCAAGGCCATGCCATGGAACCGATGAAAAGTATGTCGATGATCCACATTGGAAAGACTTGATGTTGTTTCACGAGTACTTTCACGCAGATACCGGTAGAGGGCTGGGAGCCAATCACCAGACCGGCTGGACCGCGCTGGTAGCGACCATGCTAGAACATCAGGCGGCTTGTAAAGGTGACCGATAGGTTTCTCCCACTCGTTGGATGCGTGCTAATCCACGCACGCCGCTACGCGGGTTAAACAAGTCGCAAGAGTGCAGCTCATGTTTAACCGCTCGAGGCCCTCAAGCCTTGAGCGCGGGAATCTCGAAATCGGTCCCCCGTCCCAGTTTGAAGCGACCCAAGCAGCCGAGCCAAAATAGCGATGAGCCTTCAGACTCCAACGGAAAGCGAGCGGTTTGTGACAATGGACAACCCGAAGTTAATTCGCTCGTGGTCGCCGCTGGCGCCTGGACAAGTTGCGATCTTTCGCAAATCCATGCAAATGGTTATCATCTCAAGGCTTGACGATCCTTTACTCTCTAGTCGAAGATGGCAAACGTGCCCCATTCTCAAATCGGTCCCATCGCCGTTCATTTCCCTGAAAGAGTGGAAACAAACGAACAACTGCAAGCGGAAAACCCTGACTGGGATGTGGCATTGATTGCAGAAAAGACAGGAATCTCGCTTCGTCATTTGGCTGCGCCCAATGAAACCGCCTCCGACCTCGGCGTTCAAGCTTGCCAAAAGTTATTTGAGGAACAGAACATCGATCCCAAAAGCATCGATTTCTTATTGCTATGTACCCAAACCCCTGATTACCCGCTTCCCACCACAGCTTGCTTGGTCCAAGACCGTTTGGGATTGAGCACGAGTTGCGGTGCGCTCGATTTCAATTTGGGATGTTCCGGATTCGTTTACGGTCTTTCACTTGCACAAGGGCTTATGGCGAGCGGGCAATGCAAACGCATATTGTTGGTGACCGCCGAGACTTACTCAAAGTACATTAGCCCCGACGATCGCTCCCTAAGGACAATTTTCAGCGACGGAGCGGCTGCCACCCTAATCGATGTCTGCGATGAACCCGCTCTCTCCCGTTTTGAGTTCGGTACCGATGGTAGTGGGGCTGATACGCTCATCGTCGGCGATGGTGGAGCGCGATGCAAAGAAGGGGCGATCACCCCTCGGCATCGCAAACGTTGGTCCAGTCGGCTTTACATGGACGGTCCCAGCTTGATGAGTTTCACCATTGGCGCAATCCCGCAATTGGTTCGCGATATGGTAGGAAAAGCCAACTTGCAGCTTTCCGATATCCACCATTTTTTGATGCATCAAGCAACCAGAAAAATGCTGGAGCACCTACAAACTGCGTTAAATGTAAACGATGAAAAATTGCCCATCCGTTTGCAAGATCGAGGCAACACCGTGTCGAGTACTTTGCCAATCCTCATTCAAGACCTTCGAAACGAAGGTAAACTGGTTGCCGGAACGCAAAATGTCTTGGTCGGATTTGGCGTTGGATGGTCGTGGGCAGGCTGTTTATGGAAAGCGTGAAAGTAGATTCAAAAGGGAGTTAAGGAACACTTCGCAATACGGTTAAGACGTATCGCAAGGAGTTTCCCATGGCTCAAACATTTATGAATAATACTCATAGCGTACTCGAACGTTCCGTATCTGATTTAACCTGTAATCTCGATTCAGTGCGAATAGGAGCGGTTTCCTATCTAAATTCGAAACCACTGATTTTTGGGCTAGAGGCAATGTTGGGCAGTTGCGACGTCTTGAGCCTCGCATTGCCGAGTTTACTCGCGACGGAACTGGCTGCAGGAGCAATCGATATCGGACTAATTCCCGTCGTTGAATATTTCCAGCATCCAGATTTTCAAATTGTTTCCGATGCTGTCATTGCTTGTAGAGGGCCCGTTTGGTCCGTTCGTATCTTTTTTCGCTGCGAGCCTTCGCAGGTGAAAACCCTGGCCCTAGACGATGGATCTCGAACTAGCGTCGCATTGAGCAAGGTCTTGTTTCAACAAAAATTTGGCTTCATTCCCGAAACCATCCCACTAAAGATGACGGATGATCCAAAAGAAGTGTCAGCAGATGCAGTCCTCGTAATTGGTGATAGAGCAATGCATCCTGAATTATTTCGTCCGGCTTTCCAAAGCGATTGGGATCTTGGACAAGTTTGGTTTGAAGAAACTGGTTTGCCATTCGTTTTTGCGATGTGGGTGGCGAGGAAGAGCATCTTTGCGAATGATCATTGGAAGTTGACGTTGGAAAGATCACGCAACGAAGGACTAAAGCATATTCGTCAGATTGCGGATGACGCATCTGAGAAGTATCAACTGTCCAAGGGGCAATGCGAGGACTATCTAACCAACTACATTCGGTTTTTTCTAAACGAAGACGAATGGGCTGGTCTCAGTGAATTCCGTCGCCGTTGTGATGCCCTGGGCTTAATTCGACTTGAGCAATAGAGGATTTATATCATGGTAGCTACTAGTCCAACTGTATCGGACATCCTTAGCCGCGTCCTAGATGGCGACCGTCTTTCGCAGACGGAAGCGTTGATACTGTTTGAGAGCCGCGAGCTGGCGGCGATTGGGTCGGCTGCGAACAGAGTCACGCAGAAGCTCCATCCGGAGTCATACCGCACTTACAACATCGATCGGAATATTAACTACACCAACATCTGTACTGCTGTTTGTGATTTCTGCGCATTTTACCGGTCTCCGAAAAGTGGGGAGGGGTATGTGCTCCCGAGAGGCGAACTGCTTGAGAAAGTTCGGGAGACTTTGGAGCTGGGGGGCAATCAAATTCTGATGCAAGGTGGTTTGCACCCTACCTTGAGCTTGGAGTGGTACGAAGAACTGCTTCACGATATCAAACGAGAATTTCCAACGATCAATATCCACGGTTTTAGCCCGCCTGAGCTTCATCACTTTACCAAGGTAAACAAGCTTTCGATTCGTACGGTGCTGGAGCGACTCAAGGTGGCAGGACTGGGCAGCATCCCGGGTGGCGGTGCAGAGATTTTAGTGGATCGAGTTCGAAGTGAAATTACGCGTGGCAAAGTGATGACGGAAGACTGGCTAAACGTTATGCGTGTTTGGCATGATCTTGGCGGCGTCAGCACGGCCACGATGATGTTTGGACACGTCGAAACGTTGGAGGAAAGAGTTGATCATCTTGAGCGAGTGAGGCAACTTCAAGACGAGACCCATGGTTTCACAGCATTCATCTGCTGGACATTTCAGCCTGACAACACGGACCTCTCCCATATTCCTCCAGCGGGCGCTTTTGAGTATTTGAAAACTCAGGCGATTGCTAGACTCTATCTAGACAACATTCCAAATATACAAAGTAGTTGGGTCACGCAAGGACTCAAGATTGGACAGTTAGCACTTGCTTATGGTGCAAATGATATGGGGTCGCTAATGTTAGAAGAAAACGTGGTTGCCGAGGCTGGGACGGTCCATTTTTTGACCTTGGATCAGATCCGAACCGCCATCGAAGAATTCGGATATACAGCACGTCAGCGCGATGTGCGATACCAGCTGGTCGATTCCTCCTTGGAACGACTTGCCATTCAATCAAACAGAGCACGTGACAGCAGGATTCTAAGTCCAAAGTTGATAGAGATCGCAATACCGTAACAGAATCGCGATGCCGTAATGGCGGTGAAGCCGGTGGAATTTAGAAATAGCGCAGGCTTGTTCTGCTTCCAAACTAAACATTGCAAGCATCGGAAAGTGGGAAGATCCCCTAGCGATTTCTTGGCCTGTGATCGGTTAGCGCTCGATGTCACTCACTTTGTGAGCGGCAAGGAGCTAGCCGCCGGTGTAACGAGGCAATTTCACTGAATTTAAGTCATCCGCGGCTAGCGCCCGGCGGCTCCCATGTCCGAATGTGAGTAGAATTAGGCTAGCTAGCGTCTCAGCCTCAACTGGTAGGTTTCTGCCTGCCGCTCGCCTTTTCAATTCTCTTGTTTGCGAGCCAACTCGTCTCGCAATCGAGCCGCTAATTCGTATTCCTCTGACTTCACAGCGTGCTCCAATCGTTCTTCGAGACTCGGTCCCAAATACTCATCTTTGAGCGAATCGCGAAGTTTTCGAAGTTGCATGACCATCTCGTCCTGCTCAAATTCTTCTTCTGCCTCATGTTCTTCAAAAACAGTCCGCATTAATTCCAATCCGCAGTCGATTTCCGCAACGGCTTCTTCGGCATCAGAGTCCTCCAGCGCGGCTAGAGCCGAAGCTTGAGTTCGATGAAAAAGTACGAATGGTCGGTATTGTTCGTGGCTCATGGTCCACTCTTCTTCTGGCGAATGGTCTCGGCACACATCCATCAAGGACAGGGTATGATCCGCATCTTCGACAGCCCGATGGTAATGCTGTAACCGAAGCCAGGAAATTCGACGATGGTAGAACTGTACGAATTCACGGTCGGCTTCAAAGCACTGGTCTTCATCCATGACAAAATCTTGATCGCTTTTTTCGATATCAAGCATGCTGTCGAGGAAAGTAGAAAAACCATCGGGAGTCAGTCCGTCCGGTCTGCCTTGAGTTTCCATCTGAAGGACCCCAAGATCAACTCGCATTTGAATGACATCTCTGCCATCCTCACCCTTTACGAGGCGTACCGACAAGGAGTGCGGGTCAAACTCCCAATTTTGAAGAATGCCATCAAGGCCTTTGTACGAACTCATCTCGACCTTTCTCAATTTGTTGTTGGACTCATGAGGTCGTTTTGACATTTGGAAGGCTCCTACGCAATTACTGCTCGAGGTACTTTGGAACCTCT
>JANLUJ010001179.1:0-4377 GCA_031363425.1 Pirellula sp. | reverse complement strand
CGCATCCGGCAGATGCGACCTACTTTTTTACTTCGAGAAACATTTCGATCGCTTTTCGACCGTTGTCCCATTCTGTCTGATCAATTGCGTCGTCGTTGTTTCTGTCCATGAGGTCAAGCAATCGGTCTCGTTGCTTTTCCGGAATCTCGCTCTTCTGTAGAATTCCATCTCGATTGCGATCCAACAGTTTGAGCAGCCCACCATTCAGAACTCCGCCACCCAAGGCACCGCCACGACCGATGAGTCCGCCTATCCCGCCCATTTGCGAACTGATTCGCTTTCGAAGGCTCTCTCGTGTTCTGGCTTTGATGTCATGTTCTAGTATCTCACGCTCACTTTCGTTCTTAGCGATTGCCAGCATCGTAATGGAACCCATTTCATCGGTTGATTGGCGACCCCAACTGATGGGGCGGGGCGGCGAGAAGGGGTTCTCCGGATTCTGTGCTGAATTGTCGTAGATGATATCGACCACTATCTTGGTTCCTTTTGCAAGTGGCACGGGGCTTTCGAACAAATATTGATCTTGCCAATCGAGATCCCAGTCATCGATGCGCAATAACTCGATCGGTTTGCCATCCGGCGGCGTTGCAATCATGGTCATTTTCCGACAGATGTAGTGAGCGTGCCCACCGATTTCGAAGCCCACGATATCGATCGGTAAAACGTACTCATCGTGTAGCAAATAGTTCGCATCGCCAGCGTCGATTTCGATGCCTGCCCCCATTCCAAAGAGCGGCGGAAGCTGCACAGGGACCAAGAGTTGTTTGGGTGCTTTGTCCGCGAAGTAAAGCCCTAGTTGTGCTTGTTCGATTTCCTTTTTGCCTGTCGGGTGAAAATGAGTCTGCATGACAATATCGCTCCCCTTTGGAAGGTAGCGAGCCAAGTCGCCAGGCAGTCGATTTGGTATGGCACCTGGAACATAGCCGCCTAGACCACGCGCCAAGCTCTCGGGCATACGCTCTAGCGCATTGCCGCGGGACTTCAAAAAATTCATGCCGGCGAAACCAGGCTGACCATCGGCGCTCTTTTGTTCTTTGGCTGCACCGTCGATATCGAGGAAGAACAGTGCATGGTGTACAGCGCCGCGTGCTGTCGGCCGCACCTCAATTGCTTTGATCCATTTGTCTTCCGAAAGCCCAACTGGAAAGACGAACGACCGATATAGGTCTGGGCCATCGGCCGGTATTTGAAACGGACGATCCATTTGCACGACAAGGTCTGGCGCGCCGAGACTCCAACCGTTCGGAAACTCGGGTGCCTTTGGAGTCTTGGATTTATCTCCCTCCGGACAGCCCGCGGTGATCCAGGCGTCCAGTTGCTTTTTTTCTTGTTCGCTGAGCCGTCGATCATTCGAAAAATTCAGGCTAGTATGTATTGGTTTCCACGGAGGCATGTAGTTGTCGCGAATCACGGCTTGAATGGTATCCGCTCGTTGGGATACATCTGCATAACTAAGCAGAGAAAACGGGCCAGCTTGACCAGGTCGATGGCATGTGGAGCAGTGATCGAAAATAACCGATGCGATTGGTTCGGCAAAAGTTACGTTTTTGGGCGCATCGCTTGGATCGGCTGAGCAACGCGATACGCAGTAGCTGGTGCTCGCGATCAACGCTAATAAGACTGATTTGGTTGTTTTCATGCTCGATAGTCCTTTTTGTTGAATGCTAAAACAATTGTCCCAATTGCTATCGTTTCGTTCTTAGCTTCTGCAAGATTCCACAAACCTTCGTCGCGAAGACGGATTCGCGAGATAGTCAACGTTATACTCACTCCAGAACAGTTGGGATAACGCATTTTCGGGTATTCGGCCAACACAACAAACCGGACCAACTGCTGGCTTGGCGCTTAGACGTGGTGAGTCAATGATTAAATTTCAGGTACAATCGATTTTCGTTCGGCTGAAATCACAATAGTATGTCCGGTAATTCAGTTCAAATAAAAGGAATCAGAAGAAAGTGGCTTCGCTTTTGGTTGTACGCGGTGCAAACGTCGGCACCCATTATTTGATTCGTGAAGCCAAACAGCGACTGGGCCGCGACAGCCACTGTGACGTTCATTTAGAAGACTCCGAGGCCTCCAGGACACATGCCGAAATCGATTATATCGACGGCAAGTATGTTTTGCGTGATCTTGGAAGCAGCAATGGGACATTCGTAAACGGAGCCCGGATTACTGAGCACACCCTTAGCATTGGCGATCGCGTGCAGATTGGCAAGCGGCTAATGCTGTTCCGTTTGGAGTTTAAGCCATTTGGCCCAGCTGATAACGACGTCGACATCGTGCAAAATGAGAGTAGCGAGTCGTCTCAAATCGTCGGTCGTGTGGATATTGAAAAGCAGTTGATGGAGCAAACAGACGATTGGACGGCCAAGATTCAGTCCAGCAAGGCTTCGAATGACGCAAAAAGTCATTGGGAGATCATGTACCGCACCGCACTGGCCGTCAGCCGGACACTGGATATCGACCAACTGTTGCATCAAATTTTAGAACTGATTTTTCAATGGGTGAATTGCGATCGTGGTTGCATCATGCTCAGCGATCAGGAAACCGGCGAACTGATGCCTAGCTGCCGCCGCAATCGCGGGGCCACTGTCTCCTCAAACCGCATGACTATTAGCAAGACTATATTGGACTATGTCAGCAAGAAAGAAGAAGGGGTGTTAACGAGCGATGCTTGCATAGACGAACGCTGGAACGCCAGCGTGAGCATTTCAGCAGGTGGAATTCGCGAAGCCATTTGTGTCCCGATGAAGGGTCGTTATGGAAGCGTAGGTGTGATCTATATCGACACGTCGGTTTCGGCTGGGCAATATGCAATGAAACCCGAAAAAGTGTTCAACGAAGAGCATCTCAAAATGTTGGTCGCTATTGGGCATCAAGCGGCCCTCGCAATCGAAGACACAAACTACTATCAAAGCATGGTGCAGGCCGAACGCCTAGCCGCAATGGGACAGACGATTGCGACCCTTTCGCACCACATCAAAAATATTGTTCAAGGACTTCGCGGCGGCGGCTATCTCATCGACCAAGGAATCAAGGGGGGCGACATGGGTGCTGTTCAAAGCGGCTGGCGCATTTGCGAACGCAACCAAGAGCGCATCGAATCCTTTGTGATGGATATGCTCACCATGAGCAAAGATCGCAAGCCGAACCGATCCAGCTTGGATCTGCGCACGGTCGTCGATGAAGTGATTGAGCTATCCCATACCCGAGCGGCCGAAAAATCTGTTTCCATTCGGTGGGACCGTCCTCAAGCGTTCCGAAATATGATGGTTGATGGTGAAGCAATTCATCGAGCGCTAATGAATTTGGTCGGCAATGCCATCGACGCATGTGCCGAAAAGCTCGATGGCTGTGTAGAAATATTGCTTTTCGAGTCCAAGGAGTATGCAAGGATCCTAGTGCGAGACAATGGGGTGGGGATCGCTCCAAATGACCTTGGTCGCATCTTCTCCATGTTTGAATCCAACAAAGGAAATCGCGGAACAGGCTTGGGCTTGCCGGTGAGTCTCAAGATTGCCAAGGAGCATGGCGGAACCATCGATGTTCGGTCAGAAGTTGGCGCAGGCACGGAATTCGAACTATTGTTGCCATGGAAGTTGAATCGAATTCCGAGTACGTCGGAATCAATTCCGACCACTCCCGGATAACTTGTCATGTTAACATCTCGCATGGTTTCAATTGACCTCGTCCGTTCGCCTTGTTTAGCTTGGAAGCAGAACGAACCAGCAGGACAAGCCTGCGGTATTTCTGAATCCCACCGGCTTGACCGTTGGATCGTTCGGGCTTTCCAGCCTATCACTTGATCTCAAAGATGGCTTCGACTTCGACCGCCGAATTCGTAGGTATCTGAGCGAAGCCCAACGCGCTTCGGGCATGGTAACCATCACCCGTTTTTCCAAATATTTCATGCAACAAGTCGCTGCATCCGTTGATCACCAGATGCTGTTCGTGGAATTCAAGCGTCGAATTGACACATCCCAGCAGTTTCAGCACGCGTAGCCCATCTAACGTTCCATGCGCGTTCCATACGGAATTCAGAATCTTCACAGCGCACTCGCGAGCCGCAGCTTTTCCTTGTTCGACCGTTACGCCTGCACCAAGCTTCCCCTTCATGTCGCTGACATGGCCTGATGTGAACAACAAATTTCCGGACTTGGCCACCATCGCCAAGTATCCTGGCTCTTGTTTAGTGAACCTAATATTCAATGCGAGTGCTTTTTCTTGCGGTGACACTGTCGAGACTCCAACGAATGCAGAATGGGGATCAAATCCAAACGATGACTTATTGTACTAAAACATCCCAAAGTCGTCCCGCAGTTACCAGCCAGCTTCGATGAGGCAGCTTAAGCTCTGCATCAAATCATTACGTTGTGC
>JANLUJ010001135.1:0-6218 GCA_031363425.1 Pirellula sp. | reverse complement strand
GCGATATCGCTCGTTATCCCAGTTCTGTGCATTCCGTTGCGGCCAATCATCATTCTCTGAGTTCTTCGTTTTGCCGAAAAAACCGGGCGTCGCACAACAAAAACACCTCTTTATCGCCATTTTATTGGTGATTTTTTGGTTTCAAATTACGCTTAGCTAGTTCTCTTCCGGCTATGATTTTGCAAACCACAAACCTACGACCCTCTCCTTAGGTTTCCCCACCTTCAGTTTAGCGAGCGAAATGTGATGAGATTTTGTTTTGGGATTAGCAGTACGTTGGCGTTGTTTTTTTGTTTGTTGCTAAGTCCCGTTTTTGGCCAGCCTTTTGAAAACAAGAAGTACGGGCAGGAAGATAAGTTTCGTCAATTGGAAGAAATCCTTCCGACTCCAAACGGATATCGAAGCGCAGCGGGCGAACCTGGCCCCGACTATTGGCAACAGAAGATCGATTACAACATCGACGTAACGCTGAACGATTCGGATCAGTCGATCCACGGTAGCGAAACGATTCGCTACCACAATTTGTCCCCGCATACGCTTCGGTATGTGTGGGTTCAACTGGATGCAAACATTTTCGCGCCTGATAGCGTCGCGAGCCGAACTAGCGCATCGCGGTCTATCGGGAGCCGTATGTCGACTTTCGAATTCGAGTCGATGTTGCTTCGCAAGAGCTTCGACGGTGGATGCAAGATCGAGTCCGTTACGAACCACAAAGATGCCAAGCTGGCAACCACGATCGTCGATACGATGATGCGAATCGATCTGGGAGATCCGCTGCCACCAGGCCAGGAGATGTCGTTCAAGATCAAGTGGAACTACAAAATAAACAATGCGCGAATGCTCAACGGACGAACAGGCTTCGAGTTTTTCGAAAAGGATGGCAACTACCTTTATGAAATGGCACAGTGGTTTCCTCGACTAGCTGCCTTTACCGACGTCACCGGTTGGCAACACAAACAATACCTTGGACAAGGCGAATTCACATTAGAATTCGGAGACTACATCGTTCGCATCACTGCTCCGTCGGACCATATCGTAGGTGCAACAGGAGTTCTGCAGAATCCAAACGAAGTCCTCTCAGTCGCTCAGCAAGAACGGCTTGTCAAAGCAAAAACTGCCAAAACGCCGCTCTTTGTCGTCACGCCCGAGGAAGCCAAGGGGAATGAGAAAAGCAAGGCAGACAAAACCAAGACATGGGTCTTCCACGCCGAAAATGTACGAGACTTTGCATTTGCTTCGAGCCGCAAGTTCATATGGGACGCGCAAGGACATAGCGTGAACGGCAACAACGTGATGGCTATGAGTTACTTTCCAAACGAAGCCGAACCGCTTTGGAGCAAGTATAGTACTCACGCAATCATTCACACATTGAACGTCTATAGCCGCTATACCTTTGATTACCCCTATCCAATTGCCATCAGCGTTAATGGCCCCATCGGCGGTATGGAATACCCGATGATCTGTTTCAATGGCCCTCGGCCAAAGGAGGACGGGACATACTCTGCTGGCACAAAATATGGGTTGATTTCCGTGGTGATCCACGAGGTAGGCCACAACTATTTCCCGATGATCGTCAACAGTGACGAACGACAGTGGTCATGGATGGACGAAGGTCTCAATACGTTCCTTCAGTTTTTAGCCGAAAGTGAGTGGCAAGACGAATATCCATCTCAGCGTGGCGAACCCGAGCTAATTGTCCCCTACATGCAGAGCTCGAACCAAGTGCCGATCATGACCAACAGCGAATCGATTATGCAGTTTGGCCCCAACGCATACACGAAACCGGCGACAGCTCTAAACATCCTGCGAGAGACCATCCTTGGCCGCGAGCTGTTCGATTTTTCGTTCCGCGAATACGCGCGTCGATGGAAGTTCAAGCGACCGATGCCGGCGGATTTTTTTAGAACCATGGAGGATGCTTCTGGCGTTGACTTGGATTGGTTCTGGCGAGGCTGGTTCTACACAACAGATCATTGCGATATCGCCATCGACAAGATCGAGAAATTCCATGTCGATAGGAATTCGCCCGACGCGAACGCAGAAATATCGAAAGCCAAGAAAGCCGAGCGAAGGCCCACACTTTCAAAACAAAGGGACAAGGCACTTGAAAAGCGAGCGAACCAGTTTCCTGAACTCAAGGATTTTTACAATGAGCACGATCCAGAAAAGGTCACGGATGAGCAGCGCAAGGAATTCGAAAAATTCAAGAGCGAGCTTTCCGATAAAGATAAAGCTATGTTGGAAAACACCGACTACTATTATCGCGTCTCATTCAAAAATGTAGGTGGCTTGATCATGCCAATCATTTTGATGGTAACCTTCGAGGATAATTCAACACGTGAGATTCGAATTCCCGCTGAAGCTTGGCGCGTGGACAACAGCAAGTACGACGCACTCATTATTGCTGAGAAACCGTTGAAGACGCTGGAACTGGACCCATACCGAGAAACGGCTGACGTCGATCGCAACAACAATCATTTTCCGCCTGTCATCGAGTCTTCTAAATTCCAGCTGTTCAAATCGCGGCGGAGTGGACGTGGCCCTGGGGCTCCTGGAGAATCCGACGCGAACCCAATGCAAGTGGCGAGGGCTGCTGAGGCAAAGGCAGCCGCTCAATCGAAGGAAAAAGAAAAGGATGCAACGGGCAAAAAAGAGCCAGCACCCTCGGCGACAGTGGACAAGTCAGAGGTTTCGCCCATGGTCGAAGTAAAACCCGCGGACGAACCGAAAAAGAAAAAGAAGGACAAAAAGAAAAAGAAGGCGAAGGACGAAGATACCGATGAGTAGCCAGAACAATTGTTGGAATGTCGATAACCACAGATCTATCGTTTGCGGTCATTCTAGACTTTTCTCTACGCTTGTATTTCTACTTGCCTTGACATCATCGCTTTCCGCTCACCCATTCCATCTTTGTGTTGGGCAAATGAAGTGGAACGAGGGCTCCAATGGTTGGGAGGTCTCGCTCCGATTGCACCCTCAGGATCTAGAAAAGGCCATGAGTGCTGAGTTGCAAAAAGAGCAGCGTGCCGTTCAAGTCAGTATCGACGACGATGGATTTTCCGATCTGGCTACGCGTTACCTCTCCTCTCATTTCTTTGTTCGCCGATCGCCGCTTGCAATGAACAGCGAGGAGTTCCGTGCAATTCTTCGCTCTTCAAAGGCCAGCGTATGGACAAAGGCTATATCGAGTCAAACGACGAATGAGGCGCCGGCCCAAGACCAATCGATACTTAAATGGGTCGGAATGGAGCAGGAACGAGGATGGCTCTGGATTCATCTCGAGCTAACACAGCCTAGTTTTCAACTCGAAAGGCAAAAACTTTGGATAGTCAATCGCATTCTCGTCGATGCGGTTGAACGTCAAGAGAATACCATTGCCATCGATCCAGTTTCTACTCGAAAATTCTCGCTCCAATTTCGATCAGGCGAGGAATTCCAAGAATTGAAGCCCAAGAAATAATGGGCTCACTTAGAGGTAAGGTATTCCACGGGGATTGGGATCCCCTTGAGGATGCCTTCAACGACGATGTTCCGCTTGACGATACCTTGAAATCGGCAAACGATTAACCTCGGTTTCCGAACTTTCAGCAATTCGCACATCACGATGAGCCGATCGCCTGGAACCACTGGATCCCGGAACCGAACATCTTCTAGTCCGCCGAATCCAACCATGGATTTTCCCAATAGCTCGTACTTATGAGAACAGTAACAGCAAACCTGCGCGACCGCCTCGAGCATGACGATTCCTGGCATTAATGGCATGCCTGGCATGTGACCGCGAACCCAAAATTCCTGATCCGTGACATCTTTGTAACCTACGCAAGCGACACGAACCGGATCTTCATGCACAATTGCCGTCAGCTGTTCCATCTCAAACCGCTGGGGATTGTACTTCCGAATTTGCTCGATGTCCGCAACGACTTTATTGAAGTCGATCGCTTCCGGATCGAAAATAAAGTCTTTCGTAACCACAAACTGACTCCAATTACTTACACCGCAAAGGCATCCATTCCGCCATTCTGGATATTTTATGCAATAAATGCGAGCCCTACGTTCGAACCTTTCGACGCTTGGACTTGCGAGCTTTGCTGTTGGCAGCACGCTGTCCGTGGTTGGCTTTTTTTAGTTTGCGATGAGGTTTTGTCATGATCCTGTTTTGTTTATTAAGAGTTAAAGCGGTTGTCTGCGACGCTCGAGTTGTCTTGGTTAGGATAGAATACCAGGATTGTCAAACCATGCAAAGGCAATTTTGACTTGCCGCGCTAGGCCCAGCAGGCATACTATAGCTGAAGACAGATCTAGAAACGCTACGAAGCCTATTCGACTCGATTTGGTTTCGTACTTCAATTTTTTCGCACTTTGGTTTTGAGGAAATACGATGGCAGTGAATGTATCAGAAGAGGCTGCTCTGGAACTCAAGCGGGCCCACGCCGAAAGCAACCTGACGCCAGACACTTTTGTTCGCGTTGGAGTTCTTGCAGGTGGTTGCGCAGGTTTTGAATACTCATTGAGCTTCGACGACAAATACGACGAGCAAAAAGACAGTCAATATGACCAACACGGTGTTCGCGTGGTAGTTGACAAAAAGAGCGCGTTATTGCTTGACGGTGCGGTTATTGGCTGGCATAAGAGCCTAGAGCGTCAGGGATTCACTTTCGAGAATCCCAATGCAACCAAGTCATGCGGTTGCGGCAAGTCGTTTCAGTAGCTTAGGAACCAATCGGGTGAACGCTTTTGGGCAATTCGATCGAATCGCCCATAACGATCGCATCTTTTTCTAGCTCCGCCAATAGGTCGTCATCCAGCGCATGTTCGGTGTAATCCGCGCCTCGATCGACAGCGTCTGGTGACAGGTCTGCCCATCGAGCAAAGTATAGCTCAAGCAATCTATGGCGACGAACCGCCCGAAAGGACTGTTGGATTCCGCTCGCAGTCAGAGTAGCGGTCCCCTCGGCGTTGATGGTAGCCCAACCTTGGCCGCAGATTCGGCCGACAGCGGCATTGAGACGCGATGACGACCAAGATCTCATTCGGATTAGGTCCGCGAGCATTACGGAATCCGATCGCAATTGACCATGCACTTGTGGCGTTTTCCCCTGGGATTCTAACAATTCAAAAATAGACCTAAGAACGTGCTCTTGATCCGCTTTAGCGCGTTGCCTGCCAAGGCTCCAAGCTCGCCACAACAGACCTCTCTCGGCGCCAACAAACATACTTGCAACAAAGAATCCAGTCGCAGCAAGCACGATCGCCGCACCAGAGGGGACACGATCAATCAACAGACTGCTCAAAGCACCGATCATCCCAGAACAAGCGCCAATGAAGGCGCTCACGAAAATCGTGACGGGTAAGGAATGCGTCCAAAATCGAGCTGAAGCTGGCGGAATCACCAATAGTGCAATTACCAAAATCACTCCAACCACATTGGCACCAACAATTACAACAATCAGCACACACCCCAAGAGCAAGAGATCCATCATCAAGACGGGCCATCCCTGAGCCGATGCGAGCAACGTGTCGAAGCAAAGCAGCTTCAGCTCTTTGCGGAAAAGCAACAATACGCCAATTACCATAAAGGACGCGACGCAAATCGTCGTTGCGTCCCACGCGACGATCGAGGCTGTCTTACCCAGGAGGAAATTATCTAGCCCCGCTGCGTTCCCCTGTGGAAATTGTTGAACAATGCTGAATAGAGCCATCCCAATCCCAAAGAAGACGCTTAATACGATTCCGAGTGCTGCATCCTCCTTGAGGTTAGACCACCGACGCAAGCCGATGACTGACAAGGATCCCGCTGTGCCAGAAACAGCGGCTCCTAACAAAAGCCAAAACAGGTTCTTTCCGTTTCCACCCAAGCCGACATGGGTTAGGAAAGATATTGCCAAACCCGGCAGGGCCGCATGGCAAATGGCGTCGCCAATCAATGAACGTTTGCGAAGTATCAAATAGACGCCAACCATACCTGCAATCACCCCGAGCAACCCGGCACATAAGATTACTAGTCGTGTGTTGTAGTCAAACATGGCTGTCTAAAGTGCAAAAACGAACGATTACCAAAAGCAATATCGAGATCAACCGTGTATGATTGTACCTAAAAATCGAATCCGAATTACAAGCTCGTAGGTATTCTAGTGCCACTGATTGGAATTAGCGTTGCACAGGGGACTACTCGTTCCCAGGCTCTGCCTGGGAACGCACTGCCGTGGAGGCTCCTGCCT
>JANLUJ010001118.1:0-8192 GCA_031363425.1 Pirellula sp. | reverse complement strand
GTTGAGCCGCGATCGGGTTAGGTGTCTGGATTGCGATGCCCGTTGAGCCGCGATCGGGTTAGGTGCCTGGCACGCGATGTCCCGCGATGTCAGTCGAGCCGTTGAGCCGCGATTGCGGCGGCATTGGTTAGCCGTGGGGCTGGTCCCACGGTTCCGGTGTGACATAGAAATATTGAGAGCCGTGTAACGGCGCCACGGTTCGCGAAAACGAGGGACTGTGGCGCCGTTTCACGGCTCATCGGTTTCGGGGGTGAATCGTGTCTGCGGGGCAAGCCCCGCAGCTAATTGCTGCCGCCGCTATCGCGGCTAAACCCCGCAGCTAATAGCTGTCGCAGCTATCGCGGCTAAGCCCCGTAGACATTTACTGTCGCCGCTATCGCGGCTAATCGCTTTGTTTCAGTACGCTTGCATTTGGCCAGATCTGACCTTAGAATCTCATTTCGTGCGTATACACACGAATTATCGCGACGGCGGTTGGACAATTTATGGGCGACAAGAATAAACTTCCTTTAGCGCTTCGAGCTGCGTACTTGGCAATGCACCGTCGGTCGGATGCGCAATTTGCAGCCTTCGGCATCACGGCAGATCAGTTCGTCCTCCTCGCAACACTCTCGCGAGGTACGGCCCTGACACAACGAGAGCTTGCACGACGCATGCCGTCAGATCCCAGTACGGTTCGAGCGATGCTGGTACTTCTCGAAAAGCAAGGTTTGGTAGAACGTGATATCCATCCAAGCGATTCGCGAGCTCGCACGGTAACGCTCAGCGCAGCGGGCAAGCGAAAGTTTCGACAGTTATGGAACGCGAGTGAATCCATTCGAACGAAGATGTCCGAGGCGATCCAGCCCGAAAACGTTGCGGTTTTGGTCGGACTCCTTACGCGGCTTGCGGATTCCTTGAACGCGGAGAGTTTGCATAGCTCCAATTCAACGCAAACAAACAAAGTGTGAATCAGTCTAATGTCATGCTCCAACTAGTTTTTCATTAACCCAATACATTACAGGGATTCCAATCGTGGCAAGCTCCTCTCGCATGTTCTCAGTTTTCACCGCGTTAGTCACGACAGCAGTTCTAATTTCTTTTGGATCGACTGCTTCGTCTCAAGAGTCCTCTGATTCCAAAGCCGTTGCTCAAGCGAATCGATCGTTCACCATCCCTGAAATGATGAAGCCTTCCATTGACGAAAAAATATTCACTTTTGTTGATGTGGGAGCAAAGATCCCCAACTACACGCCGGGGAGGCAGTGGGGTACGCAAGCTGCTCCGCTGACCGAGATGCAGAATCCACTGCCCGCGGAGGCATCGATTCAGGGCTATTCAGTTCCCCAAAGTTTCCGCTTGGCAATGTGGGCCAAAGAGTCGAATGAAAACTGGCCCAACGAATCCCAAAGCGAAAACGCAGGTGCAGGACTGAAGGGCAAGCCGATCGCAATGAACTGGGACGAACGCGGTCGACTTTGGATCTGTGAAACGATCGACTACCCAAATGAACTTCAACCTCTCGGGCAAGGTCGCGATCGAATCAAGATCTGCGAAGATACGGACAACGATGGTCGTGCGGACAAGTTTACCGTGTTCGCTGAACACTTGAGTATTCCTTCAACCTTGGTGTGCTACCGCGGAGGCGTGATCGTCCAGGACGGTCCATCCACAATTTACTTGAAAGACACGGACGGCGATGATGCCGCTGACTTCCGACAGGTCTTGATTACGGGCTGGGCGTTGGGCGATACGCACGGCGGCGTGAGCAACTTTCAATACGGACCAGACAACTGGATCTGGGGCATGCAAGGCTACAACAATTCGACACCCATGATCAATGGCGAGAAGAAAATGAGTTTCCGCCAAGGATTCTGGCGTTTCAAAGTGAACGTTGGTGCTGCGGACAGCACGGCACCAGCCTTTGCAATCGATAAGTCGACACGGCATGCAGCCAAGGACACAACCGATGCATTCAACAAACACACCATCCGCGTTTCTGCGCTGGAGTTCATGCGGGCCACGAACAACAACACCTGGGGGCTCGGCTTCAGCGAAGAAGGGTACGTTTTTGGATCGACCGCCAACGGTTGCCCGAGCGTGCATATGCCAATTCCCAATCGATTCTACGATAGCGTAGCCGGCTGGTCGCCCAAGACGCTTGAAAAGATCTCGCCCTCCAACAATTTCCGACCCGCCGACGATCGCATTCGTCAAGTGGACTACCACGGTGGTTACACTGCGGCTGCCGGTTCGGCGATCTACACCGCGCGTAACTATCCGCAAGCTTGGTGGAATAGGATTCAAATGGTCTGCGAACCGACGGGCCATCTTGTCGGTAGTTTCGTGCTTCAAAAAGAGGGTGCCGGATACAAGAGCAACAACACATTCAATACCGTGGCCAGCATCGACGACTGGGCTGCACCAATCATGTCCGAAGTTGGCCCAGATGGCAACGTTTGGGTACTCGACTGGTACAACTACATTATCCAACACAATCCGACACCGAACGGATTTAAGACCGGAAAGGGCGCTGCCTACGAAAGCGATCTCCGCGACAAGCGATTCGCTCGTATCTATCGGCTGACGTACCAAACTAGCGAAGGGGACAAGGTTGCTTCTAGGTCCCGCGATTTGTCCAGAGCGAGTTCCAGCGAATTAGTAGATGCGCTCAAGGACAAAAATTTCTTTTGGCGTCGAACCGCGCAGCGGCTCCTGATCGAAAAAAACGCCAACGCTTCGGAAACGTTATCAGCAATCGTGGCACTCGTTGGCAACCAAGATATGGACGAAATTGGTCTGAACACATCTGCAATGCACGCAATTTGGACGCTGGCGGGCCTTGCCGAGAAAGGGGACGATGCAACTCAGAAGGCGTTGAATGAAGTCTGCTTGAAAGGCTTCAAGCACCCGTCCAGCCCCGTTCGCCATGCGGCCGTCACCTGTTGTAGTCCGGCTCAGTTGAATCAAGCGCTCGACATGAATTTACAGCAAGACGCAGACCCGAAAGTGCAGCTTGCGATTCTCTTGCGAATCGCGGAGAACGAAGGAAATGGGGCGGTTTCGGGCAAGCTTTTGTCCAGTCTCCTGTTGGGCGAGCGGTCGCTCGCCGCCGATGACATTCTTCTCGACGCGTGGACGTCGGCGGCTTCGACAAACGCTATTCCAACGCTGCTGGCTCTCGTGAACGGCAAGGATGTACAAGCTGGTGCGAATCTTGCTGCACGCGTTTCTGTCCTGACGGAGCATATTGCCCGTTCGAATCCGTCAGCCGACAACGTTACGCAAATGTTGGATCTCGATGCGAATTCAAAACTGACGGTTTCTGCATGGGAAGGACTAGCGCGTGGTTGGCCAAAGAATCTAGTGATAACACTGTCGGACGAATCGCAAAAAAACTTCCGCGATCGCTTTCTCGCCGAATCCACAAGCATCGAATGCAAAGCCGCCGTCCTTTCTGTTGCCGATAAGTGGTCGATCCGCGATCTCGATCAAAGCGTTTCCGCCATTCAAGGTAGCTTGTTCGGCATCGCGCTCGACAGTTCTTCGAACGACCAAAGGCGACTGGCCGCTTGGGAGCAGGCCATCCGATTGGCACCAGCAAGCCCACGCATTTTGGATGCGGTGGATAAGTTCTTCAATCCGCAGTTGTCACCCGAAATTGGCAACAAAGCCATGGACTCACTGCAGGCTGCTCGCGTCGATGGGCTTGCGGATAAGTTGCTTGCCTCGCGTCGAAAACTTGGACCAAGCTTAGCCAGCGGTGTGCTTCGACTGTTGCTCAATCGTGCTGAAACAACAGCCGCATTACTGGACTCGATTGAGAAGGGACAGATTCATTTCACCGATCTCCAGTTGGACCAGCGTCAAGCCATACTCCATCACCCCGATCGTGCGATCGCTCGCCGCGCTGGTGATTTGATGAAGGCACGCGGTGCGATGGTCGCAAGCAATCGACAAGCGCTGGTCGACGAGTGGATGCCCGTAACAGAGATCAAGGGTGACCTTGCAAACGGAGTTGCCATGTACAAAAAGCATTGCGCTCAATGCCACAAACATGGTGAACTCGGTGTTGCTATCGGTCCAAATCTCACTGGCATGGCCGTGCATCCCAAACCCGAGATTCTGATGAACGTATTGGACCCATCAAGAAGTGTTGAGAGTAATTTCAGGACTTACCAAGTTCTCACCGCAGATGGAAAAGTAATCAACGGCATGCTTGCTGGCGAATCGGCCAATTCGATTCGGATTATCAATACACAGGGAAAGGAAGAGCAAGTCCTTCGGGCAGATATCGAAGAGATGACGGCTTCGACCAAGTCGGTGATGCCTGAAGGCTTTGAAGCGTTGATCAGCAAACAGGAAATGGCCGACCTTCTTGGGTTCTTGAATAACCGTGGTCGCTATACTCCGCTAAATTTGTCGACAGCCGCGACGCTGAGCGGGGCGAAAGGCTTGCCAGGAATGCGAGGTGCTCCAGGCGATAAATTCGAACTGAAGAGCTACGGGACTCTCGAAATCGAGGGGGTCCCTTTCGAAATCCAGGATCCACAGGAAGGGCGCGTGGCAAACATAATTGCGTTGCAGTCCGCCAATGGCCGCGCACCAGCGACGTTGCCCTCTTCAACCAACTTGGCTTGTTCAGGCAACGTGTCGTCCATTCATCTTCTTGGTGCAATCGCGTTGTTTGGCCCTCCGAACACCAATGCAGCAGCGAGCGTAATTGTTCGATGCAATTTTGAAGATGGCTCCAAAGAGGACCATGAGTTGGTTAGTGGAAAGCACCTTGCGACTTACCGAGAAAGAGTGGACGTTCCTGAATCCAAATTTGCTATCGATGCAAATGGAAAGCAGATCCGCTACTTGAAAATTGCGATCACCAACAAAACGCCATTGAAAAACATCGAGTTTGTCAAAGGCGAAGATTTTTCGTTTCCATTGATATTTGCCGTTACCGTTGAGTCAACGGAAAACGACGGGCATTAGGCAAATTGCGCTTGCTGTGAACAAGTGAGTGCCGAGTGGCACGAGTCCTGCTGTACTCAACTTTCGAAAGGTTTCTCGTTATGAAATGTTTATCCATTCAGTTGCTGGGGATGTCAGCCTGCCCAACGTTTCCAGGTTTGTAGTAACGACTCAAGATCTCGAGGCAGAGCCCTTTTTAAGCGAGCGACAAACAAGATGGTGATCCACAACGCTAGAGAATTTTTTTCGCTCTCCATTGCGATGCTGTTCTCCATTTCGTTGGTGCAAGGACTTAGGGGTGATGCTCCTGCGCAGCAAGCAGTAGTTCAGCAACCAACTGCTTTCATCGCCGATTTTCTCAAATCGCATTGTTTGGTATGCCATGGCGATAGCACCAAGGAAGGTTCGCTAGACATCTCTATTTTGCAATGGGAAGCTGGGAGCGATCTTCAAAAAATTGTCCAAATGTATGAACGAGTTCTTGATGGCCAAATGCCTCCAAAGTCCGAGCCCGCATTGCCTGAGGAAACCAAAGAAAGGATTTTGTCTGAACTTTCGAGCAGCGTGAATTTCATTGACAAGGAACGTATCAAGCGTGACGGTCGCGCAATGAAAAGAAGACTCAACCGTTACGAATATGAAAACACGTTGCGTGACCTGCTGAACCTGTCGTGGATTCATGTGCGCGACATGCTCCCAGAAGACGGCGAGTTGTATCGGTTCAACAAATCGGGGGAAGCGCTCGACGTATCGCATGTGCAATTGTCTCGTTACATGAGCGCCGCGGACTATGCACTGCGACAAGCCATTATGGTGAGGTTTGAGCGGCCCGAGCGCACTGCGAAACGCTATTACGCTCGGGACGAATTCTCGCTAGTGGGAAATTTTTTACCACGAGAAAATGGAACCCTACCTGATCGACTCTCATTTCCAGTCTTGGATTCGCATGCGCAGCCCGATGTTCGAAGCGGCAAGGCCCCGAAATCTTCTCTCGAATTGCGGGAGCGAGAAGCAGTCGGGCGCGTCTCGAGCATTTTTAGCGACGCAGGTGGCTATAGTTGGGGCCAATTCAGAGTACCCGCTTCTGGAAAGTACAAACTGCGATTTAAAGGATATTCGATTTGGGTCAGCGGAGGTGGCATTGGAAGATGGTTCTACGAGGGTTTTGGCGATATGAAGGCGCCCGTCTATCACCTTCCACTTTGGCACCGCCCAAATGCAGATGAAGTATGGCCAGGTCGTCGGCCAGAACCAATGGGAGTCTACGCGCAGAGCTCCGGGAAGAGCCGGTCGCTTGGTCAGTTTGATATTGGCGTCGAACCAACCGAATGCGAAATTGAAGCTACGCTCGTGGCCAACGAAGTGATTCAAACAGACGGACTTCGACTCTTTCGCACTCGCGTCAATGGCACGGATGAGCAATACGTAAATCCGCTAGCGACGGAATCAGGAATGCCTGGATATGCGATTCAATGGATGGAGGCCGAGGGTCCACTGGATGATGACCGGACCGATGCGGGCTATCAACTATTGTTCGGTGATCTCCCACTCGTTCGCATTGAAATGAACTCATCCAACGGGCTGGTGATTCAGGTTCCTGCAAAGATGACTCCGATACCGAACGGGCCACCTGCTGCTGCGGCTCCAACTCGAGATACGCCCGGATCCCGGCCACCAGGTGCGGGTCCACGGCGAGCGTTTGGTGCTCCGCGTCTAACCGATGTGCGCGTCGAGGTCCTAAGCGAGGCACCACGCGATGATGCGAAACGATTGCTTCGCGCTTTCATGACGCGTGCCTATCCGCGTGAAGTCGATGAGCAACACTTCGAGCGTTTTCTAAAACTATTTGATCACCAATTTGACCAGGGTGTCGGCTTCGCAAGCGCACTTCAGTCGGTATACACCGCGGTGCTTGCGTCGCCTGAACTTGTGTTCTTGGATGAACAGCCAGGACCATTGAGTGACGCAGGCATTGCCACCCGACTTGGCTTGTTTCTATGGAACTCGGAGCCAGACAGTGTCCTCCGGAACTTGGCTCAGGGCGGACAACTTAGCAACCCCAAGGTCCTTCGGGAGCAAGTCGATCGAATGCTTGATCATCCTAACTCGAATCGATTTGTCGAAGCGTTCAGCGATTATTGGCTCGACCTGAGAAAGATCGATGACACGTCGCCGTCTACCGCACTTTACAACGACTACGAGTTGGATGAGCCTCTGAAAATGGCTTCCATCGAAGAGACTCGTCTTTTTGTGGCCAAACTCATTTCCTCCGATCTGCCCGCAAAGAATATCGTCGACTCTGACTTTACGTACCTCAACGAACGTCTAGCGAATCACTACGGTTTTCCAGGCATTCATGGCGCGCAGATGCGCTACGTAACACTACCCGTCGACAGTCTACGCGGCGGATTGATGACGCAAGCAAGTGTCCTCAAGGTCACGTCAAACGGTACGACCACTTCGCCGGTCGTGCGCGGCAATTGGATTAACGAACGCATTCTAGGAGTTCGCGTTGCACCTCCGCCATCCGTTCCTGCCGTTGAACCTGATATTCGCGGCGCGGTAACGATCCGACAGCAATTGGAATTACATCGTTCGGATGCAAGCTGTGCGTCGTGTCACGCAAGGATAGATCCGCCCGGATTCGCATTGGAAGCCTTTGACGTTATGGGAGGCTTTCGAGAACGTTATCGTGCCGTCAATGAACATGCGCCCCCTGAAAAAGGTGTCGGAATGAACGGCCAGGCCTTTACGTTTCATTATGGATTGCCCGTTGACTGCGCCGGTACCTTGGCAGATGGGAAAAGCTTTCAGAATATACGGGACCTCAAACGAATTTTGCTACGAGACGAAAAATCGTTGGCCCGCAATCTAGCTTGCCAGTTAGCCATTTATGCAACCGGTGCTCCAATCTCATTCTCAGATTGTGAATCGATTGAACAAATACTTGATCAGTCCTCTTCGAATCGATGGGGAGTGCGAACCATTATTCATGCAATCGTTCAAAGCAAATTGTTCTTAAACAAATGACGCGTCGAAATTTGCAAAGCCAACCAGACCGGTGAATCACTATGATAAATTCCACTACGAACAAGGTCGTACGACGTTTTTTCTTGCGAGCTTCAGGCGTTGCGATTGCCCTCCCATGGCTTGAATCTGCGGCTCGCTTTACTGCAACGGCTCAAGATCCAAATCAACTCAACGCAAGGCCGCGGCGGTTTGTTGGCATCTGCAACAACCTGGGATTG
>JANLUJ010001072.1:0-1765 GCA_031363425.1 Pirellula sp. | reverse complement strand
GGAGTAACCACAATATGACCAGGCAGTCCGCGATTTTCATCGTTCAGCATTCTGGCCGCGACAGCTCCAATTTGAGGATAGTCGGCGGCGCCCGATTGGCGTCGACCAGTCAACATCATGTAGGCTCCTTTGCCATGGTCGTCCTCGGCTGTATTGACTCCTCGCATGAGGCATAAATGATGCATTTGTTTGGCGGTATACGGCAGCAAGTCGCTTACATGAATTCCGGGTACTGAAGTGGCTATAGATCGACATGGACCACCTGTCTTGGTTCCTGGCTTGGGGTCCCAACTTTCCAGTTGGCTTAGCCCTCCATGCATATTGAAAACAACGACTCGCATGTCCTGCGACTTCATCTGTTCCGCCGCAGCCCCGAATGCGAGTGAACCCAAACCACCAGCGATAGCACCACCGGCCGCAATCCCCGAAAGGGACTGGCGCAAGAAACGGCGGCGGTTTGAGCCATGCTCATAGGAACCACAAGCGTAGTGTGCGAACGTCATTTGAGGGCTCCAATAAATTAAATGGGTACTACGGATAGATGCGAAACTCGGAACTCGTCAGTAAACTCCAAACCAGCTCTTGAGCGACAGCGGGCTTTTTGTCACCCGCATTGCTTAGCAAGTCCCCTATCCACTGTTGCTCCTCCGTTGTAGGAGCACGTGCGAGCAGGGACTGAAACAGGAAAGTAGTGGCGATCTTTGCATCCGATTGCTGGACTAGTTTCTCTGTCACATTGCTATTGCTTGGAGCGGACCATTGGAACACCGACCCACCGTTCGCCATGTAAAGTGCTTGGTCTGGCGAAGCAAAGAACTCATCGCTTGTTTGGCCAACACCGGACGAATACAAGTTGGCAAATACATCGATGTGGGGGCGGAGTTTATCGATAGCTTGTCGGGTCGCTTGAAGTGATCTGGCAAATCGTTGCTCGTTAGTCGCGTCGGCGGCCAGGGGAGACTTCTTTTCCAGTTCAGCAGATTCGGCTGCGACATGGTTCTTTAGTACGTCCGTTGTCTGCAATATACTCAGGCAAAGTTGTTCGGGAGACAAGGGTCTTGTTTGGGCTGTGAGAACCAATTTCTGCCGTTCCTCCAAGACGTTTTGCATTGCGTTTTTGCATGCATCGATTGATTGCTGGACTATTTCCGATTGGATTTCCACTAACCTCTCAGCTTGTCCGATGAGTTGCGTTTGCTCTAAACTCCTCTGTTTTGCGATCGCAAGCTCACTTGATTGAGACTCCACCAATTTTGTTTGTATGGCGAGTTCCTCGACTATTGAGGACAGATAGACATCTGAGGTCGTGAAGGATGCTTGCGTTGAATCGATCGCAACTTGGATCGCCTGTTTTGCTGCAAGGAGCGATTCAGGCGTCTTGACCAAAGCCAGTGATTTGTCCAGCGCATCGTTTGTGGTCCTAAGAAGCTCCATTTGGGATTGTATGGCCTTCCGTTCCACGAGCGCCTTGTCGGACTTGGATTCGACAGCGCTCTTTGCAACGGAAACCATGGAAAGCTTTTGTTCAATTGAAGCCATATCATTGCAAATGGTACTCAACCCGGACTTGAGTTGGTCAAGGGATTGCACCGCCAAGGCTCGAGACTGTTCGAAGTTTCGGACCGATTGGGAGGACTCTAGCCATTTGTGTATTCGAGAAAGATTGCTAATTTGATTCACAGCGACGACATGCGCCGCTTGGGCTATCTGCCAATGTGAACGAGCATCGACAAACTTCACATCGGCTGCATGAAGTCGTTCTTCG
>JANLUJ010001069.1:0-5990 GCA_031363425.1 Pirellula sp. | reverse complement strand
CGAAGCCTTCACGATGGCCGCCTTCGCACCAGCACCGGCCAACCATCCACCACCTAGATCGGTAGCGTTGTTAAATCGACTCCCTGGATCGGCAGCGGGATTGATGACGGTAACGGGCGAGGTGGTTGGCGATTCGCTATTGCCGATCCTCAATCGCATGGCCGCAATCGGGAGGACTTCACTTGTCGACGGATCTACGAATGCATCGATGTTGCGATTGAAAGTCAGCGCTACGCGATTCAAGGCTGCATCGTAACTAACCGAGGATGGGCGAAAGGCGATATCGTCCAACCCGCTAAGTGAGTTCCGTGTGTAAACGAGCTGATAAAACTCGGGCTTTACCGCTTCGACAGCGTTCAAATCGTCATTGTTGAAGTAGACATAGATTTGATTTCGAAGCTGGGTCAATGTTCCATTTGCAGCACGAATAACGGGTTGCGGAACGACGGCTTGAATGGTCGTTCCCAGGTCCAAGTCAAATCGAACGCTTTGGTTAACCCCTCCGTTGAATGGAAGTCCCGACACGTTGCGAAGCGCAAATGGACCGTTCCCCAAAATATCGATGAGATAGAAATCGTCTGGAAGTGCTTCCGCAAACCGGATTACGACTTCACGATTTGTATCCCCAAAACCCACATAGGCTGGAGTGATTGAAACGTCATCGCTTGAGACGAGAGTCAGTTGCAAAGGCGTCGAAAAATTGCCACCAATGCGAGCGGACGGCGATCCACTAATCAATCGTGCCTGCAAAATGAAGGCAGCCTCAGGCGAGTTGTTAACCGCGTCGATTACTTCTTGAACGGTTGTCGAAAACCTTGCATTGCTGTTCACTTCTACCCGAACAGTCTGGCCACTTACCGTTACGACGGGCGTCAGTTGTCCGGCAAAATCACGCGAGGTAAATTCGACTCGACTGTTTGCCCCTGCGTTTCCAGGCCGTGTCGACAAGAACTCAACTTGAAGGGTATTGCTGCCCGAATTCAAATTTGAAGAAACGCGAGCTGCATCCGCACCTTGCAAAGTCACAATGCGCCCAACTGGAACGGAGTCGGCGATTACGGTGCTTTCAACTCCACGAAGCCGCTTTACCAATACCTTCGATGCTACCTGCACATCCTCGGACATGGCGCGAATCAAGTCCGATGCGGTCGTTTTGCTACCGACAAGGGTGTTGACGTCGATGTTGATTCGACTCCCTTCGACGCTCAAGATCGGCCAACTAGCAGGCTTTCCCGGGATGCTCGATGATCTTGCGGTTTGGGTAAATCGCAGCTCTAGACCGTTGCCTTGCTGGCCAGGCAACGAAGCGCTGAAGTCGAGCACAACTTGTCCGTTTGTACCCAAATCGGTGCTAAGGTAGGCAGATTCCAGAATTCCGTCCGCTCCCGCCCTTTTCACCTGGATGCCCGAAAGAGTTTTAACGTCCAGCGCAGCGATATCATCAAATCGCAGGACGATCTCGCGCGGACTGACATTCAATACAGTCGCGTTTGCACCTGTGCTTCCCAACGAAATCACGGACCCTTCGTTCGGCTGAACACCAACCAGCTGTGGACCAGCCGCCATTAGGTGTCGCGCTTCTAAAGACTCCAAAAGCGATTGACGGACATGAAGCTGTTTACGCTTCTTTCCGCGATCTTTTCGGGGGATGTTGTTGGAATAAGAACCACTTCCGAAACCGACGGTGGTCATCGACAAACCTCAATCAGGTGCCATAAACGAGGGCCAAAACAATAAGCGACACGACAGCGGGCCGCAAATTCGAGTCTAATTCAGCTCGCAAGCATTGCAACGAATCAACCGCAGTAACGAACGACTTCCTTGCGTGTGAGTCGTTTTAAATCCATTGTCTGCGGCCAGTGAGGTTGAATAACCTTCACAATCGACACAATTGAATGCAACGCTTGGAGGGGGCTTGCGCCGTAAAAGTTCCCCGTAGAGGTGCGATGTGCTGCTAATCCCAAAAAACGGGAAGCAAAATGGCCTTTTTGCGTTTTTGGGCCTTCAAGTCTGAAAAACCGAGAGATCAGGCGTCCGCACGACCTCATTCCAGCGAACCGATGGCGATAGGTAAAACTACCAATCGCACCCCGAAACGTGAGAGAGCGTGCTGCCGAATTGCCCACGCCTATTCTTCGGGTTGGGATAATTCAAGCTGCTGCTCGCTTAAAAGGGCTCAAAAATCGGCCCCGAGTCTTTCGGAGATTCCCAGACGAGAATACAAATTACAATCGCGGAGTCGGCAGGCTCCAGGCCTCTTACTCCAGTATTTTGTTCACTGGAAACTCTTTCCTAATCGCTATCCTATCGAAAAAATGTTTCAGTCGCTTCAAGAAGGTCTTCAAGTTGCTTTCCAATCGCTTCGCGGCAAAGGAAAGCTCACCGAATCCAATATGCGCGATGGCTTGGCCATGGTTGAAAAATCCATGGTTGAAGCAGACGTAAACATAGATGTTGTTCGGAAGTTTATGGCGGATGTTTCCGCCGCAGCCGCTGGTAGACGCGTTTTGCTCTCACTGCGTCCAAACGAAGAACTCATAAAAATCGTTTATGAGGAACTTGTCGCTCTGCTGGGACCTGTCGACAACTCCATACCGATGCGCCGTGGGGAATTGACGAGCATTATGATGTGCGGATTGCAGGGCGCGGGGAAAACTACCACTTGCGGAAAACTTGCATTGCTAGTCAAGGAGAAAAAGCTCAAACCGTTTCTGATTGCAGCCGATTTGCAAAGGCCGGCGGCGATTGAACAGCTGCATGTACTCGGGACCCAGCTTGGCGTCGGTGTTTTTAGCAAAGCAGGCGCTAGCGATCCCATTGCGGTCTGTCGCGAAGGAATGGCAGCAGCCAAAGCTGCCGGTGCCGATGTCGCCATCTTCGACACAGCTGGACGATTGGCTATCGATGCCGAATTGATGGAACAATTAAAGCAGATCGACAAGCTAATCGCACCTCAACAAGTGTTTCTGGTAGTCGACGGCATGACGGGCCAGGATGCAGTCAACAGCGCAAAAGCCTTCAATGAAGCTTTGTCGTTAGATGGTGTCATTATGACTAAGCTGGACGGCGACGCTCGTGGCGGTGCTTTGCTGAGCGTGAAAGCCGTGACCCAAGTCCCAATCAAATTCATCGGGACGGGCGAACACATGGATGCCCTTGAGCCCTTTCGACCGGAAGGCATGGCCAGTCGAATCCTTGAGATGGGGGATATCCTCGAGGTTGCGCGCGAAGCACATAAATTAATCGACGAAAAGGAACGTAAACAGCTCGAAGAACGGATGTCCAAAGGAATTTTCACCCTTGGCGACTTCCGTGACATGATGCAAAAGCTCCGAAAACCAGGCCTAATGACCAAAATGCTTACGCTCATGCCGGGCATGGGCGACCTTTCGAAAATGATGGCGAATGCAGATAGCGATAAAGAAATGCGGCGTCTGACGGGAATCGTTGATTCCATGACTCCGGAGGAACGAAAAAACCCCAAAGTTATCGATCCATCTCGCAAGAACCGGATTGCCGCTGGTTGCGGTGTGCAGCCAAACCAGGTGAGCGATTTGGTAAAGCAGTTTGAAATGCTGGCTCCAATGTTGCAAATGGCTACGTCGGGAAGCATGGGCGACAAAATGAAAATGCTCCAACAGATGCAAGGGATGGTGGCAAACAACCCAAACAATCCAATGGAAGGCATAAAGATCAAACAAAGCACGGGCAAACGACTCACCCCAAAAGAACGGGAAAAGATGCAAAAGGAACGAGAAAGGCTTCTCAGGAAGAAAAAACGGGGCTAGGTTGCTTCCAATTCAAAAAATCATTGAAATACGCCTCCACATGCAATGGATGAGACGTTATCATTTCGACCCTCGCAAACTTCAATTTCACGGAGAATTAGCACAGTGTCGGTTCGTATTCGAATGAAGCGTTTGGGCAGAAAAAATCGCCCGTTCTATCGTCTTTGCGCCATCGATCAACGTTGCCCCCGCGACGGTCGAGTCTTGGAAGAACTTGGGCATTATGACCCAATGTGCAAAGAGACCGATGCCCGCGCCATCCTCAAGGGTGAACGCATCGACTATTGGCTCAGCGTCGGAGCTCAACCTAGCGAAAACGTCCAAGTACTCATTAAGAAGTATGGGGCAAAAGGAACGCATCTCCAACAACAAGCGGATGCGCTCGCTCGAATCGGCCGAAGTGTCAAACAGCCTGTTGACGCCACTTAAATTTCAGCTGGAAGTGGGATAGGCTTCCAGCCTGTCTTATTGTTTGCGACAAGCAGGAAGTCTGTCCTTTCAGTCAATGAATTCATTGGCGAGGCCACGCTTTGTCGCGGCCGGCAGTCTTCCGATCGCCCAAAGCAACACATCAGAAATTGCGCATTCTGTCACGGACCGTTCCAGTGCGATTTGATATCATCACGCTTTTCCCGTCCATTTTTTCTGGATATTTGACTCAGAGCCTTCTCGCAAAAGCGATTGAGCGCGGCTTGGTAGAAATCCATATCCACGATCTCCGGCAATGGTCGACAGACCTCAAGCACCACAAAATCGACGATCGTCCCTACGGTGGCGGACCTGGGATGCTCATTTGCGTCGATCCTGTGGTCCATTGTGTTGAAGCCGTACAACCAATGTCAGAACAGCCGGGCGTCGTTGTGATGTTAACTCCACAGGGAGACAGACTTGATCAAAGACGCGTCGAAACGATCGCACGCTATCCACGCATTATTTTGCTTTGCGGCCGTTACGAAGGCTTCGACCAACGCGTTATTGATATACTCAACCCCATCGAACTCAGTGTGGGCGACTACGTTTTGAATGGCGGTGAAGTTGCATCGATGGTTATCGTGGATTCAACAGTGCGTCTCATACCTGGAGTCCTAGGCGATGAACAAAGCAGTTGGGACGATTCCTTTTCTCGAGGTAACCGCCTACTGGAGTTCCCTCAATACACACGTCCTCCCGAATTTCGAGGACACTCTGTTCCCGACGTTTTGCTAAGTGGCGATCACAAGCGGATTGCCGATTGGCGAACGGAGCATTCAAACAACAAAACGCGTCTTCGGCGCAGCGACTTGTTCGACAAGGAAAGCGGATAATCTCGCTCCCGCATGAAATGCACTTTGCCGCCATTTGATGTTGCCAGGCTCACGTACCTCAAGCGAGCGTTAGAAACTCAGTCTTTGGAACATGCGTCCATGAAATCCATGAGTGTATACAACCCATTGCATGACCGTCCAGATTTTAAAGCGTTGGAGCAACTTGACCTTTGAGGGCGTTAAGACGGCTCCTGGATTACTCATTTACTCATTTGCTCGTTGCGCACCAGATGGGTGAAAAAGACTGCGACGGCTCAACCAACTCGTTGACAGCTCGAACTAGCATGATCAAAGAAGGGCCGTCCGTTGGATAGCGTTGAACAAGTTCGCCAAACGCGCGAACTGCTTCTCGAAATTGTTGGCCTGACTCGTAGAGCACAAGCGCCCGCTCGTATGCGATCGCAAGATCGGCATTGAGCTTGGATTGATCAGGCATCAGCTCAAAGAGATCCAGTTCGCCATCCAATCCTACTACCTTCGCTTTGCAAAGCCTCCGTTTTAGCACATCGGGCGGCAAACATTCGGCTGTCTCAGCGTCCATCAATGTTGAGACCTTCCAGTGCTTGGTGAGCCCCTGAATTCGACTTCCTAGATTCACGGTCCTCCCCATGGGACCGTATTTGAACTTTTGTTTGGAACCTGTGTTTCCGACTCGAGCCGGGCCCGTGCAAATGCCGATTCCAAAATCGACTCCGCCGGGAATCGCGTCCTTGTATCGCTCACTCAGTTCCTTCCGAAGCGTCATCATTTCAATCGCTGCCATAGCAGCTCGAAATGCATGCTCCGGGGAACTCTCGGGCGCACCCCACATTGCAAACATCTCATCGCCGACATAATCGACCAGTACTCCGTCGGATTTCAATACGAACGCAGACAGTTCGCTGAGCGTATCGCCGAT
>JANLUJ010001045.1:0-6150 GCA_031363425.1 Pirellula sp. | reverse complement strand
GTCATTTTTGGCGTACTATAAAGCTGCTAGTTGCTTTGCCAAACCTCCAAACTGAAAGCTCAAGTCAATTTCGGCAAAAGTGACCTACCGTAGGGAAGCACTTGCTGGGTGCGAGTTGGAATCACAAAGCAGGTCATCTCCAAGGATTTCATAGAAGAATATGCGTCACAAAGATGCCCGCTGGGCCGCCGTCTAGATTTGTCGATTCAATTGAATCCATTTCATTTCCGATCGCGTATACCAACCGGGGGCTCTCGCTATTATAATTCTTATTGATTTCGATCGATGTCTTCTTTGGCCTTGAATTGGGTATCACTTGAGTTCTCAAAACATTCCGTCCTTGTCATTGAAGGACAAAGACCCCAAGCGAGAGAGTTCATCCTCATTGGATGATCGGGTTCGTTCTTTAAAAATTGCAAAGGAGGATAGGCTGGATAACAGGAGATCAGGCGGATGGTTTCCTTGGTTGACCTCCCTCTTGTTGGGTTTAGCATGCGTTTGGTTAGCCTATCGTGACGACGCTGTCATGGCCAAGTTCGGCTTTGAAAGACCAACGCTCGAGGTCAAAAACGAATCGAGCGATGTCACTGCTTCCTCGTCGAAGTCTGCGATGCCAAATGCTTCTTCCAGTTCGACAGTCACCTCCAATCCAGTTCTTCAATCGCCAAATGCATCCTCTGGTTCTGATAGGCCAATCTCGAACAATCCGATAGCACTCGAATCGAGGGGATACGTTATCGCCAAGCATCAAGTCTTGGTTAGTCCCCAGGTCAGTGGTCGAATCCTGAGCCTTAATATCGAAGAGGGACGACGCGTTGTTAAAGGTGAAATACTTGCCGAAGTCGAGCGCACAGAATACCAAGCCGATTACGAACAAACTCGCGGTACCCTCATGCGAAACAAAGCCGAACTTGCCGAACTTGAAACCGGCGCTCGACCTCAAGAAATTGCTGGCGCAACCGCAGACCTCCAAGAACAAGAGGAAATCATCTCGCAACTCGAGTCGCAATTCAAGCGAATGAAAGATGCACTGAAAACGAATTCCGTTTCCATGACCGAATTTGAACAGTCGCAAAGCAGTTTTTTAAGCACTCGCAAACGCATCGAAAAGCTTCGCCAGTCACTCGACATGATGAAAGAAGGGCCACGCAAAGAACGCATCGAAATGGCTCGCGCTGCCGTAGTCCAAGCCGAAGCGAACTTAAATAAATCGAAATGGCGGCTAGAGAATTGCACCCTACGAGCTCCCATTTCCGGCACGATTTTGAAAAAGAATGCAGAGGAGGGAAATCTTGTGAATCCAGTTGCGTTCAGCGGCTCCACCAGTGTTTGCGATATCGCCGACTTATCGGACTTAGAAATCGATTTGAACATCCAAGAACGAGACGTATCTAAAGTTTACGTCAATCAACTATGCGAGGTACGATCGGAAGCCTTTCCAAAGCGTGTCTACAAAGGGACAGTGTCTCGACTGATGCCTATAGCCGATCGAGCCAAAGGCGCTGTGCCAGTACGTGTTGCGGTGAAAGTTCCCGAGGACGAGGAAGGGGTTTATCTCAAGCCAGAAATGAGTGCAATAGTCGTGTTCTTTAGCGCTCAAACCCAATAGCCGGCGGCTGAGGCGAAATGGCACTCACTTTGTGAGCGGCAAGGCGCTAGCCGCCGATGTAACGAGGCAATTTCACTGAATTTAAGTCACCCGCGGCTAGCGCCCGGCGGCTCACATGTCCGAATGTGAATGCCATTGGACTAAGGCGACCGGCAGGTTTAACCCTACCTAGCACGACGCGCAAGCTAGTGATTCCAGCTCCCAATTCACTAGCTCGCGCGTCGTGCTACTGGTACTTTTCAGTCTGCCGGTCGCCTAAAGACCGTGTAGAACGGCACTCCGTGCCGTATTCCTCGTCACGGAGTGCCGAGCTACACTAGCCTGCCATTAAGAACATGTTAGGCTAAAGCTATATCGTAAGGTTTGGATTTCGCACCAGCTACCAAGGTACAAAACGAGTGACCGCTAAACCAATTGTCAGAGTGTCGCACGTATCCCGGTATTTCAAGCGTGGATCCGAGCGAGTTAACGTTCTCAATGATTTGGACCTTGAGGTCCCCGAGGGTCAGTTTCTCGCACTGATGGGTCCCAGCGGTTCGGGCAAAACAACGCTCCTCAATCTCATTGCCGGCTTAGATACGCCCAGCGCAGGGGAAGTTTGGGTTGGCGATCGTTGCGTTTCAACCATGACCGAAGCACAACTGGCTCGTTGGCGGAATGAACACGTTGGCTTCGTTTTCCAGTTTTACCATCTGCTACCCGTGCTAACGGCTTACGAAAACGTCGAGTTGCCGCTGCTACTGCTGCCCCTAAGTGCAAAAAAGCGGCGTGAACAAGTCATGACCGCCTTAGAACTAGTTGGGCTCAATGACCGAAACTCACATATTCCAAGCCAGCTCTCCGGTGGTCAACAGCAACGCGTAGGTATCGCTCGAGCAATTGTGACCGACCCAACGTTGATCGTGGCCGACGAACCGACCGGAGACTTGGATGCAAAGTCGGCCCATGAAATTTTGGATCTCCTCAACATACTTCAGCGGTCACTCAACAAGACCATCCTGATGGTAACTCACGATCTTCGGGCCGCTCGTCGTGCCGATCGAATCCAACACCTCGACAAAGGTCGACTCGTGGATCAACCAGACGAAGCACTCTACGAAGCAGGGTAGGAGACACAACTATGAAATTCATGATGTTGATAATCAAAAACCTTCGCAGAAACCTCGTTCGGTCCATGTTGACCAGCGCCGGGGTGATGGTTCTCGTTTTTGTGATTACGCTCATTTGGTCCATCCTCGGTTTCCTCGACGTTGCGACCTCTGAAAAGACTAGCAATTTCAAGGGCATTGTAACTGAGAAGTGGAGTATCCCCAGCCAGATGCCATTCACCTACGCATCGGATCTTGAGCGCGGAGCGGCACGCGAAGATACCGACGTGAAGCCGATCGATTCAATGACCTGGCAGTTCTTTATTGGCTCCACTGAGAAAGGCAAAATGGGATTTAACAGTTTTCTCTTTGCCTTTTGCATGGAGCCCAAAAAATTGCTGACCATGATGGACGAGTTGGATTCTCTGCAGCCGGGTCCAAAAGCAGAACTTGAAAAGGCGATTCAGGAAATGGAGAAGAATAGGCAAGGGATCATCGTCGGCCAGAAGAGACTTGCTGCCCTTGAAAAGAAAGTTGGTGACCGTATCAAGATATTCGGTACCAATTACCGTGACATCGAATTGGATTGTGAGATTGTTGGAACATTTCCGCTGGGGCGTTACGACAACAACTCGTGTATCAATCGCGATTACCTCAATGCATCACTTGATGCTTACCAAGCAAGCAAGAAGAAACCGCATCCGCTGGCCAACAAGAGCATGAATCTGGTTTGGGTCAAGGTTCCGAACAAAGACACTTTTACGAAACTTAGCGGTCAGATAGACAGCTCCCCTAAGTTCGCAACTCCGCCCGTCAAGATCGAGACTGCGTCATCGGGTGTATCGAATTTCTTGGCGGCGTACAAGGACTTGTTGACCATCCTTCGATGGGTGCTCGCGCCATCGATTATCGCGACTCTGGCAGTTGTAATATCGAATGCGATCAGCATTAGCGTCCGCGAACGTCGCAAGGAGATGGCGGTCCTGAAAGTGATCGGTTTTCAGCCTAACCAGATTATGTTTTTGGTGCTGGGTGAAGCCATTCTCTTAGGCGTGGTCGCTGGCTCGATCAGTTCGATCGGAACGTACTTCTTCGTGAACCGAGTTTTGGGCGGCATTCCATTTCCTATCGCGTTTTTTTCAAGTTTCCCTGTTTTGGACGGAGCACTTTGGTGGGGAGCTGCCATCGGTTTCGCAACGTCCTTTGCCGGTAGTATCCTTCCCGCCCTGTCGACCCGCTCGATCAAAGTAGTCGACGTCTTTTCCAAAGTTGCTTAGGCAATAACTGTAGCATGGCGCCCTGGGCCGTGTGACGGATTTTGAGACCGCATAAACAGTGCAAAGTCACTCTCGGCATGAGTGACCGACGCAGGGTCGTACCTGCCGGGTGCGACTGGGAAATTACAACTAATCCATAAGTCGATTAACGGCACGGAGTGCCGTGCTACACTTCGATTAACGGCACGGAGTGCCGTGCTACACTTCGATTCACGGCGCCGAGTGCCGTGCTACTTAGAACTAAAGGAAATACGATGCTTAAACTGCTCTTTGCGATTCTGAATGTTGTTGGAATTTTGCTTTTGTTTTGCGCCGTGTCCGGTTTGCTGATTTGGTTCTTTGTGACTTATATCAGCTTCGACAATGCTTGGATGTTGATCCCCGCCTGCTTCGCGTTTTTTGCTTTGATGCTGCTTGTCGTTTACTTGGCTCGCATTCCGATCGGATACAACATTCGAAATCTGATCGTCCGTTATCGAACAACGCTTTTGACCGCAGTAGCGTTTACGATGGTGATCGGAGTATTGACCTTCTTGATGGGCTTCATCAATGGCCTGAAGAAATTGACACAATCGAGCGGCAACCCCGAAAACGTGATCGTCTTATCCCAAGGGGCAACCGATGAGGGAATCAGCAATATGCCTTTCGAGAACATGGGGGACATAGCTCAGCAAGACGGGGTCGCCCGTTTTAACGACGAGCCACTTTGTAGCCGAGAAGTCTACCTTGTACTTAGTTTGCCCATTGCAGAGCCACAGCCAAATAGCCCGAGCCGAAGACTTTTGCAGATGCGAGGACTGTACGATCCCATCGCATCGGCTAAGGTGCATAATTTTGAATTGCTACCTGGTGGCGCCTGGTTTTCGGAAGCAGGCGTTCGCCCCTCGGAGGATCCAAACAAACAGCCGATAGTCGAAGTTGTACTTGGCGAGGGAATAGCCCGTGGGCTCGGATCAGATCGATCCGAAGCTACTCGTCGGGCTGCAAAAAACCCTGAGAGTCTAGAAGTAGGCGACACGATTCAATTGGATACTCGAGAGCTTCTCGTTACCGGAATCATGAAGACTGAGGGTACAACTTTTGATTCTGAAGTATGGGCAAAGCAGAGTGTCATTGGTCCGCTGCTAGGAAAGTCCAACTACACGACGTTGGTTTTGCGAGCCACGAGCAAAGAACAAGCTCAGAAGTTAGAAGATTACTTCAGCGGCAAGGACCCCGCAAACAAGTATGAAAAGTCTCAAGTCAATGCGTTGACGGAAACAAACTATTTCAAGGCTTTAGGGCAAACCAATCTGCAGCTATTAATTGGTACGATGGTTGTGGCGGGGGTCATGGGTTTTGGTGGCGTGATGGGGGTCATGAACACCATGTTTGCAGCCATCAGCCAACGGGTTCGCGACATTGGAATGCTCCGACTGCTCGGCTTCAGCCGTTGGCGAATCTTAGTCAGTTTCTTGGTAGAATCGCTCTTGATTGCATTGCTGGGTGGGTTGGTTGGCTGCCTCATCGGCTATATGTTCAACGGCTTTCGGGTCACGAGCATTGTCAGTAGCGGAAATGGACCAGCCGGCAAAGCGGTCGTGTTTCGGGTGGTCGTCGACTGGGGGGTCTTGGGAATTGGCCTGATGTTGAGCATGATGATGGGCTTGGTTGGCGGCCTCATCCCCGCCCTATCGGCTATGAGATTCAAACCGCTTGAATCGCTTCGAGGATAGGCAAATCTCTTAGGCGAGCGGCAGGCTAAATACTACCAGTCGAGCCTGAAGCCGGAGTGTTAAAAGTTCGGGGTTGACATAAGTCTTTGACGACCAGTTTTTGTTCCGTGGGTATCGGGGTCGAATGGCCTTCCGTCCGGCTTGTCCGGGCGGAGGCAGCAACTGGCAGCTACCTTGAAACGCCGTTTGTTTCGAGCTCTCCGTTGGCCCTGTGCCAGCGGAAGCACGTGATGACAGACACGCTTTGAAACGCTGCTTCCGCCCGGATAAACCGGACGGAGAGCGGCGACCATTTGTGTAGCTGCCAATTGTGGTCCCGCTGGCATGAAGCACAATGGCACTCACTTTGTTCAAATTGAGCCGCGGGCGCTAGCCGCGACAACCGTGTTTGGCTGGGGAACCGTAACGCGGCGAGCGCCCGCGGCGCAGTATTTTGCCTGCGCCCAGTGCGGCACTGCCCC
>JANLUJ010001022.1:0-6778 GCA_031363425.1 Pirellula sp. | reverse complement strand
GATGCGGGCACCGACAATCCTCAAGTTGGCAATCCTCAAGTTGGCAATCCTCAAATTGGAGATGATCCCGCCGCCCCAGCAGCTCCCAAGATCGATCCAGAAGCGATCAAAGCAGGCTACCAGAAAGCCTTAGAACTAGCGCCGAAGGCAGTCGAGGAAATGGAGTCCGCGGTAAAGCAGCTAGGCCAGCGGGATAGGGCACAAGCTGCAACCCATGCCGAGGAAGCCAGACGGATCCTTCAAGAAATTCAAGATGCCCAGCCAAAGAATCCCGAACAACAGCAACAGGACCAAAACAAGGATCAGGACAAGAACGAACAACAGGACAAGAACCAGGAAAAGAATCAGAACGAAAAAAAAGAAAAAGAAGATAAAGATTCAAAGGACGAAAACGAGAAGCAAGAGGAGCAGAAAAAAGACAAGCACGAAGAAAAAAAACAAGGCGAAGACGATAAAAAAGACAAGGACAAAAAGGGCGAGCAGCGACAAGAACCAAAGGTCTCTCAGGACCGTATCGAAGAAGCGCTTCGTCGCGTGCGAGAACGCGAGCAGGACAAACGTGAGCGAGACCGTGAACTAAAGGCACGTGTACTAGGCCGTGTTCCAGTGGACAAGGATTGGTAATGAATAAAGGAGAACGAAAAAGTTATTTTGTCCCCCTCACCCCGCGTAGGAGGCTTTCCCCATTTCGCATCAATGAATTAGTTGATAGCTCTTGGGCTAACTCCGTGGGTAGCCAAAGAGCCCGAACGATCCACTGGTCAAGCCGGTGGGATTCCGAAATACCGCAGGCTTGTCCTGCTGGATTGTTCTGCTTCCAAGCTAAACAAGGCGAACGGCCCCACGTTTTATGCAAGCCTTCGAAAGTGGGAAAGCTTCCAGGTCTATTGGGGCTTTACGCGTGGCAGAGCCACCGAGGCAGTGCGTTCCCAGGCAGGAGCCTGGGAACGAGAGGGGGGAGCCTGGGAATGAGAGAGGGCGGCCCGGGATCGAGAGGGAGTGGGAGTCGTATTCAAGCATTTATTGTGGCAATGCTCCTATTTTTTTCGATTGGTCAAACGCTTCGAGCGGAACCGCCCGAGGTCGTTTGCTCGGTCAGTGAAAACGAAGTTTATGTGGGTGAATCGATTACCTATCAAGTCGACGTTCGGAACGCCGAGAACCCTAGTGCGCCTAATGTCAACGCACTGAATGAACAGTTTATTGTTGAGTTGATCGGAAATCAGTCACGAAACCAATCGTCAACGATGATCATCAATGGCCGCGTTACCCAATCGAACATTTTTAGCCATGTCTACCAATATCGCTTGACCGCCAAGTTGGCTGGAAACATCAAGATACCGCCAGTAACGGCTTCGATCGACGGAAAGTCATTAACGAGCAATTCGTTATCGGTCCGCATTCTGGACATTCCCAATCAGGATTCGGTCGTCGTTGAAGTCGTACCTAGTCAATCCAAGGTGTATCCGACGCAGAGTTTCTCTGTCAAGCTTCGAATACTGGTGAAACCTATTGCAGACTCAGGTATAGACCCGATGCGGAAACTAAAGCAGTTGGGAAAAAGCCCACCTAGCATTCAAATCAATTGGCTAAAACCGCCAGAAGGTATCAGTGCTACATCGGAAGTCTCTGATTGGTTGCAACCATTGCTCGCGCGGAATAACGCTGGGTTTTCTATAAATGAAGTCAGTGGTCGATCTGGCTCTCTATTTGAACCGCAGCGTTTGGCAATCTTCGATCTTGCTACTGGGCGAGAAAAGCGAAGTGGTTTGGATGGAGCGACTATCGATTATTTCGTTTACGAACTTGATCGCAAATTCATCTCCGAAAAGGCAGGTAACTACACCTTTGGTCCAGCTGTGGTGAAAGGTACGTTTGCGAGTCGAATCATTGCGATCGCATCCCCTACTCGCGTCGAAGTCTCGGAAGTGCCATCGCCTCGGCCTGCCAACTTTACTGGCGGCATCGGTAACTATCGAGTCAGCGCAACCGCGACGCCAAACAAATTGCGAGTAGGTGACCCGATGACCCTCAACTTGCAATTTGCTCAGGAGAAGAACAGCGGATCGTTGGAATTGATTTCGGCTCCAGACCTAAACGCAGTGTCCGAAATGTCAGATCAGTTTGACATCGTCGACAAGAATCCGGTTGGGCGGTTAGAGAACGGTACCAAGAAATTTGCTTTCTCGCTCCGACCGAAGCGGGCGGGCGTTTCTATTCCTGCCCTGTCTCTGTCGACATTCGATCCCAACACCGAGAGGTTTGTAAACATGGCGACCGAACCGATCGATCTCGCTGTGTCCGAAGCGGCGTCGTCTATCGCGGGTGGTGATCTAGTCGGATCCTTTGGAAGTGGTAAACCCACCTCCGATATTAGGACACGTTCGGAAGGCATCTTTCACAACGTGACGGACGTGTCGCAATTGCGGGATGAGCGATTGGATCTCATGAGTGGACTGAAATGGGTCGGGGGATTATGGTTGGTAACAGGCATCTCTATTGTATCACTAATTGTGTTTCGCCGAAAATCTTCGGATGTGGAACGCCGTCGAAGAGTCTCGGCTAGACGTACAGCGCAATCTAGATTGGCGGTAGCAAAGTCTCTATTGTCGAAGGGGAAACAAAAAGAGTCTCTTCGAGAGGTGCGAGCTGCGATATTAGGTTTAGTTGCCGATATGGGCAATCAGAATGCAGATGGTTTGACAACCAACGACGTCAGCGTGGCCGCGCGTGCTGCGGCTGTCCCCACCGAGGATCAAATGCGATTGCAGACTCTCTTGGAGCGTATCGAGTCTGCCGAGTACGGAGCAAGCGATACCGCCGATTCCACGGCCATGGCTAATGAAGCATCGGAGCTCGTCAATAGAATAAGTCCGTTTTTAGAACGGAGATCTGCGAGATGATCCGGTTACGTTTTTTCGCAATAGTGATTTTATTTGCAGACATGCATATTCCATGGTTGGTCGCAGATCAAACCAGTGACCGGCAACGAGACTTTTTGCGGTTTATTGAGTTGTTTGACAACGCGAAGAAGCCAGAGGAGTTTCGGGAGTCAGCCAAGCTCCTTGAATCGATGGTTGCGGATGGCCTTTGCAATGGAGCCGTCTATTACAACTTGGGGAATGCATATTACCGAGCCGGGGACTTTGGTCGTGCGATATTGAACTATCGCAAGGCAAAACCATATCGGCCCTCCGACCCTTTGCTGGAAGCGAATCTTCAGCAAGCATTGGTCTCCGCGCCCGGCAAGCTATCTGAAACGCCGAAGCCATGGTGGCTACCTGTGATGTTTTGGACAGAGTTATTAGCCTATCCGACTCGCGTGGCTGTCGCCCTCGTTTCGTTATCTGTTGTTCCGTTGATCGCTCTCATCGCCATCTGGTTTCACCGAAGCAAACTAATGTGGATTGCGGGCGCGATAGCAGTTGTTGCTTTGTTTTTTCTTATTGATGCAGGTCTCAATTCACCCGATCGATTCAACGAGAGTCGGGCTGTAATCACCGGTGAGACGATTGCTCGCAAAGGGATCGGTAAAGACTACGAGGCGGCGTTTGATTCGCCGCTTAAGGACGGGGCCGAATTTGTCGTATTGGAGGAGACCAACGGCTGGACGTTTGGACATTTTGTTGGGATCGGTGACGGCTGGGTCCGAAACGATTTCGTCGCGCGTTAAAGAGTAGAGCAATACCAGCGCAACTCTGAGTGCTTTGGTAAAAGAAGATGGTCGATTCGTCGCTGGAATGCGATAATGTTACGTGGCGGAGGCTGCTAGCCTCAGTTACGGCATGCTAGAATGCAAACTTCGCACGATCGCCGATAAATACGCCATCCACCAGATGCTAAGCCAACAGTTACTGCTTCCATGAAATCAACTTGATATGACTCAACACACCAGACCGAATGCTGCGGGCTATCACTCCTTGCATGTCCATAAGCAACCCATCCTAATTTGGGTACTACTTGCGTTAGCATCAACGCAAGCAATCGCACAGAGCCCGGTCCCGCAGGATCGGCAATTGGTGCAAGCTGTATCGCTTGTGAAAGCTGAAAATCCACCGCCTATTCAAATGCTCGTTCCTGGGTTTTCAGTGCGCGAACTACCAATCGATTTGACCAACATAAACAATGTACGTTTTCGCGACGACGGTCGGTTAGTGACGCTTGGTTACAACGGCGATCTGCATTTACTTTCCGACACCGATGGGGATGGATTGGAGGATAAAGCGGATTTGTTTTGGAAGAACAATGGCAGCCTACGCGGTCCGCTCGGTTTGCTGCTGACTCCACCAGGCTATGCGAAAGGACGGGGAGCGTTTGTACCGAGCAAAGGCAAAGTGTCATTGATCGTCGACGCCAACAGCGACGACATTTCAGACGAAGAAATTGTCGTTGCAAAGGGCTGGAAGGAGATTCCGCAAAACGTTGACGCCGTTGGCATCACGATGGACAAAGAAGGCTCGCTGTATTTTGGCCTTGGGACCGCGAACTACGCGAACGCTTATATGGTTGACGATTCTGGCAAAGCGGCATATGACATCAAGAGTGAACGAGGTACGGTGCAACGCGTTTCACCCGACTTTAGCAAGCGAGAGACAGTCTGTACCGGAATTCGTTTTCCGATCGCTTTCGCGTTCAACGATGCAGGTGATCTGTTTTGTTCAGAGCAGGAGGGTGCAACCTGGTTACCCAATGGCAATCCACTAGACGAACTCCTGCACATTCAGGCCGGTCGCCACTATGGCTTTCCCCCGCGACATCCACGCCACAATCCGGACGTGATTGACGAACCGTCGACTTTCGACTACGGTCCGCAGCACCAATCGACTTGCGGAATGGTCTTCAACAACTCAGTTAACGGTGGCCCCGTCTTCGGTCCATCGGCCTGGGCCAAACAGGCGCTTGTTTGCGGCGAGTCACGAGGGAAACTTTGGCGCACTCAGTTGTTTAAGACCGATGCTGGCTACGTCGCTACGACGCAATTATTCGCAGCGTTGCAAATGCTAACCATTGACGGTTGTGTAGCGCCGAACGGCGATTTCGTGGTGGCTTGCCATAGTGGTCCGCCCGACTGGGGCACTGGACCGGCGGGAAAAGGAAAACTGTTCCGCATCCAGTATGCGCATCCATCCGCCCCGCAACCGGTGGCCACTTGGGCAGAATCGCCGAACGAAATACGTGTAGCTTTCGACCGTACGCTCGACCCGCTCAAATTGCGCAACCTTGCGGAACATGTCCAAATCGAGTTTGGTGAATTCGTGAGGGCCGGCGATCGATTTGAAACGCTGGTGCCACCGTATGCGGTAGTTCAACGTCAATTGGCTACGCCTCGAACGAAATTGCCAGTGGCAGGTGCGTCGTTAACCAGTGACCTTCGGACGATGATCATTAGCACAGCATCGATGAAAGCGAATTCGCATTACGCTGTCACCTTACCTCGCGAAGAGGAACCAGACAAAACGGAAAAATCATTGGCGCACCCTCAGATCGACCTCGACTATTCGTTGGCGGGTATTCATGCGACCTGGACGCCCCGAGACGATGTGCAAGCGGTTTCTTTGAACAGGGCAAGTTGGTTGCCGCATTTGAATCTGCAAGTTGCATACGAGTTTACTCGCGGCAGCGCACAGCACGATGCACTTTGGTCGGCGATGGAATCGCGAGGCGAATTAAATCTCAAAACGAAAGTCGATTTGCATCATATATTGCGACCTGCCGTTCAACCCGGCGCGAAGATCGATTACGAGTGGCCCGCCGAGTCTGTAATGCTTGTACTTCAGTCACGTCAACCAATATTTGTTTCCTCTTCAGTAGGGAAAATGGAATCGAATTCTATCGATGGAGTCAATGTCGTTCAATTAGCATGTTCGGGCGACGCGACGGATTTAGTTGACCTTGAGATCACGCTGGTGAAGTCCACTGCCGAGGCGCTAGAGTTGAACGTGTCGGTTCACACGTCCGAAGATCCTCGGCATAGGCCGTTGCCGCTCAATCGTTTCTACATGCCATGGGTCAAGTCGAAAGACACGACAGAGCTTAACGATGAAAAGCCATTGAAGATTGCCGAAATTGAAGGTGGCAATTGGGGGTTGGGACGCCGAGTGTTTCACAGCGAGGCGGCTGGCTGTTTTAAGTGTCATGCGAACGGTGGCGTCGGCGCAAAGATAGGGCCGGACTTGTCCAATCTGATCCATCGAGACTATGCCTCGGTGATACGTGACATCGTCAACCCAAGCTTTGCAATCAATCCGGATTATATCGGTCACATCATAGCAATGAAAGATGGCCAAGTGCTCACCGGTGTCCTTCGAGATGAGGCGGGCCAACTGATCTTGGGGGACGACAAAGGGAATTCTACCAAGATCGTTCGGTCAGAGATCGACCAAATGAAACCAGCTCAGGTTTCTGTCATGCCAACAGGTTTGCTGGAGAAACTGTCCAAAGAGCAGCAGCGCGATCTGATGACCTATTTGCTCACTCCGCCGCCGCACATGCCGATGGACGCGGTTTTGGAGGCACCACCCATTCGTTTCCAAGCTGAGTTGTCGGCTGTGCTGGCTGGTTCGTTGCCGTTAGCGAAAGAGCTTCGAACATTGAATATTGTTTTGGTCGCGGGCAAAAAAGATCATGGACCTGGCGAGCACGATTATCCAGCTTGGCAAATGCAGTGGGGTCAGTTGCTTGCCGCGGCTCCTCATGTCGCCGTGAGCGCTGCTTGGGACTTTCCCAGCCAGGTCCAAATGGCCGAAGCGGACATTTTGATTTTTTTTCACCGCAGAGA